>JBBQXZ010000007.1:0-42825 GCA_038209145.1 Cytophagales bacterium
ATGATCTGCTCCACAACGACACCACCTGAACGGGTGAGTTCATAATCAGCCGGGGTAGCACTCACAAATATGACTTGGTTGGTCAGGTCTTCAAATTCCTCAAATTTCAACGGCCGGTTGTCCAAGGCGGATGGAAGCCGAAACCCATAGTCTACCAAGTTCACTTTTCTGGAGCGGTCACCCCCCCACATGGCGCGCACCTGCGGTACGGTGACATGGCTTTCGTCAATTACCAACAAGTAATCATCCGGGAAATAATCCAATAAACAGAACGGCCTTGTTCCCGGCGTTCTGCGGTCAAAATACCGGGAGTAGTTTTCCACACCAGAACAGTACCCCAACTCCCGGATCATCTCCAAGTCAAACTCTGTACGCTCCCTCAACCGCTTTGCCTCAACCAAACGCATGTCCCGCTCGAAAAAGGAAACCTGGGCCATCAGGTCATCCTGGATCTCGTGGATGGCCTGATCGATCACATCCCTCCCCGTGACGAAAAGATTCGCCGGAAATATGGAAATGATCTTCTCATCAGCAATCTTTTTTCCCGACTCGGGATCCACACGCTGGATGGATTCGATCTCATCCCCCCAAAAATAAATGCGGTAAGCAAAATCCCCATATGCCACAAAGATATCTACCGTGTCTCCCTTCACCCGAAAAGTGCCCCTGGAAAACTCTGCCGTGGCACGGCTATAGAGTACCTCCACCAACTTAAACAACAGCTGGTTTCTGGGAATGCGATCCCCTTCTTGAAGGTGGATCACATTTTTCCCAAACTCCTCCGGATTGCCAATACCGTAAATGCAGGATACAGAAGCCACCACGATCACATCCCTTCTTCCCGAGAGAAGGGAGGAAGTAGCGGCCAAGCGCAATTTTTCGATTTCTTCGTTGATCGAAAGATCCTTTTCTATATAGGTACCACTGGTTGGTATAAATGCCTCCGGCTGATAATAATCGTAGTAGGAGATAAAATATTCAACCGAATTGGTTGGAAAAAACTGTTTGAATTCGCCATAAAGCTGCGCGGCAAGGGTTTTGTTGTGGCTTAGGACCAGGGTGGGTTTCTGTACTTCCTGAATTACGTTGGCGATGGTGAAGGTTTTGCCGGAACCGGTCACTCCGAGTAGAACCTGGGCGGGTTCCTGCTCCTGTATGCCTTCGACCAAGCTTTTGATTGCCGTAGGCTGATCGCCTGTGGGTTGGTAATCCGAAGTGATTTGAAATGCCATGGTTTCCTGTTGAATATTGTCTATAACGCTTCTATTGGGGTGAAAAGTTTAGACCTATCCGTTAGCTTTTTCCCGTTTCCATTTATCTACGTGATAGTAAAGGAAATTGGTCCTCAATATAAGCACCAGCAGTAAGGGCAAAATACTCGGATGGAACGATTGAATTCCAAAGATCCAGAAAACCAAAGCCAAATCAGCTAAAATAAGTGATGCAAGCAGGTAATTTCTTATCCATCTTTTTCCTTTCAATAATCCATAGACCCCGACCAAGTGCAGCGGAAATGCCCAGAGGATATTCCAGTTGGATTTGGTTTGGGAATGTGCGGTAAAAAACCACAGGTACACTACCAAAATACCCAAAATTCCCATTGCGCCCAAAAGCCCGATATCCAACCCTAGAAAGAGTCGCTTCCGTTTAAATCCAATGAAAGTAAGTATGCCAAAAAGGATCGCCAGCATCCAAAAAAGAAAATAAGGGCTTAGCAAAAAATTACTGTTTCCTGCTCTTTCGGGGAAGTCGTAAATGAGGTTTTCCTCCCTGATAAGTGACCGACTGGGGCCATCTCCCACTACTGTTGCACGTCCAAAAGCCGCCGACAAGTAGTCCGGTAAGAAAAGCTTTTCACGTTCGGTGGCATCCCCGTCGATGACCGCTCCCAGGGCCAAGTCAATCCCCAAATCTGACCAAGGAAGGGGGTAGACGTATTCGTCAATCAAATTTCGAAAGGTTTTGCTTTCGTCGGGAGCTGGTTCATTCCATTTCAAATTATCTCCCAGAATCGTTTCCATCATATTCCGTATCCGGGTGGAACAGTTGTCATAAAAAAAATCGTACCGGTATTTCCGGTTTTCCGGTTGATAATTAGTACGTAAAAAATCAACGATCGCAGTCGTCTGCTCAGGGTTCAAATCCAGAACCTGCTCCCGGACACTGCGCTTGAAATAATTGTATTCATAAAGAAACTGCTCAAACGTAGTCAGGGCCAACTGGTAATCAAGGGTTCTTCGGGTGAATTTAACATAGAAAAAGGGGGTGTTGAAATCAAAGGTTCCATAGTTAAATACCAAATCCCTTCCCGAATCGGTGTCCAAAACCCGAATGGCGCTATGGCCAAAGGTAGAATAAAGTTCATCACCCGGGTCACAGGTTATTAAGCTGATCTGGTACGTTTGGGCATGAACTGGAAGAAAGGACAAACATCCCAGAATAAGGAATATCCAGCAAAGGCGGATGATATGTATGTTTTTCTGAGGGTTATGCAAAAAGGTTCTCATAGCGCAGTGTTGAGGTCAGAAGCGGATCCCGGTGTGGATGGACCGGATGAGCAGGCAAATGTAAATGATTTAATCTGTTTATTGGTCTACCAAGATGGTAATTTAGGCTGTTTATAACGGATATAATTCGAGTATATTCCAGTCAAGCTAAGCGATAGCAAGTTAAAAATGCACTTCACACTATTTTTTTTGCATATAAAATTTGCAAATACGATTATTTATTCCTAGGTTGACTCACTTTTCTCTTTTTAAAATGTATGTTTCTACTACTATATCGCTTATAAGGTGTTTTTTCTTTACCTATATGTCTTTAGGCATATACATTCTTTGTTGTATATTCCCCAATTTCGCCTTGGGTCAACTTATCCTGGCGGATCAAACCTATCTATCCAATGTGGGACTTGGGGATTGGAACAATCCAAGCAGCTGGCAAGTTTGGCAGGGTGGCGCTTGGGAAGCAGCTACCGTTTCTCCAAACCGGAACAACGACGTTTTTATCCACCAAGGCCAGGAAATACGGCTTACCGGAAATGAGGAAGTGCGGAGCTTGTACCTTTTTAGCGCAGCTGAACCCGGAAGAAAGCTCAACCTGCAGACATTTGATTTGGATGTATATGGGGCTTTGCGTGCATTTGAAACATCAGGAGGCGAACTAATACTCAATAATTCCACAAGTCTTTTGACAAACTGGATATATCCGGATACCGGATCCATTGTTTTTAAAGGGGTGTCCCGAACTGTAGTCGATAGGGATTCTTGGAGTGGTCAAAACGGAAACAGTAGCTATATCGTAAGGTTTAATCCTGAACCAGGAGAGATCTTAACCGTAAATGCTGCCTTTAAGGCAAGTCAGTTTATCATAGAAAGTGGAACGGTCATTCAAACTCTAAATCAAAACGGAAGTCCTGCAAGCTCCACGTTTTCCTTTAATACTCATTCCAGTTTTGGTGACGGACCCTATGGTTCTTTAATCATTCGTTCCGGTGCCAAATTGATTTCTGCGGCTTCCAAGGAATTCAACCAAATAATCCGAAGATCAGTTAGCCATCCGGCCGCGGAATTTATCCTAGAGCAGGGGGCAATTCTTGAGCTTTGGGGGGACGAACCGATCATCGACGCTGCCTCAGTCATCTTGGATGGGGAAGTACGTTACCTTAGCGACCAACCCACACAGCAATTCCTTTCGCATACCTTTGCCAACTCCCAACCGATAACGGCTTATCACGATTTACACCTAGAAGGTACTGCCCTTCGCCCCATGCCTGCTATATTGGAAGTATCCGGAGACTTCTCAATTACTGATGGCACGTTGCAGAACAATTCCACAACCCTTTATCTTATTGGTTCCCAAGATCAACTTGTGGATTTGTCGGATTTGCCTGTCTCCCACCTGGAAATAAACAAATCCGGTGGATTGTTGACATTTCTCCAGCCTCTCGAACTCACGGGTGATTTTACGATGAGGGAAGGAATGGTAAATTTTAACGATAAATCGCTACATATAAATACATCCTTAACGGCCAACTACACCTATATAGATGGATCATGGGCCAATCTCGCCGAGGTTACCCTAGTCTACCTACCCACTGACTTTTCTACAAGTAATGCCACATTTCCTTTCTTTGATTCCATTTTTGGAGAAAAGCGAACCCTGCGTATCTTGGGATCCCTTTCCGACCAAACAGGAAGTCTGACCATACAACACATAGAGCTGCCGGGTGTAAACTGGGAAGCTGGGATAACGGATTTAGATGATGAAACAATTTATTACCACCTCAACAGCCACTTTAAAGTAACTACCATCAACCCGTCGACAGATCCGTTGGACATCCAAATTCTAGCAGATGATATGGTATTGGTTGTCCCCGCTGATTTGAGGATATCGGGATATCGGGAAATCGCTCCGGGATTACACGTAACCGCTGCTTTGCAGGATAGTCAATTGTGGGCCAATAGAAGTGCTTCATTCACTGAATTAGACAGTCAAACCTTTACCTTGGCCAGTACAGGTGAATTTAGTATTCTCCCCTTGGTATGGAAAAGTTACGGTGCCAAATTTCTTGACAACAGGGTACTAATTAGCTGGAAGGTCAAAGCAGAAGCAGGCACCAGCTTTTTTATAAGCAGAAGCATGGGGCCGGGCATGCCATTTTCACTCATCGGTACCGTGGAATCCTATAAAAATCCTACAGAATTCCATACCTATGGGTTTACGGATGATTTCTGGAGTGATCAGGCTTCGGAGTGGGTTTATTACAAAATCCACTCCGAAATTAATGGCGTTCTGGTGAGTGAAAGTTCAGTGTTCCGACTTAACCGCCCCAATTTTTCTGGCGAGGGAATTCGTATTTTCCCCAACCCTTATATGGGAGGAAACCTAACCTTCCATCTTCCAGCCAAAAAATGGAAGGATGAGGTAATGGTCCAAGTGATTGATGGAAAGGGAGCTGTATGCGTGCAAATCAATATGCTTTCTTACAGTGAGGTACATCAATTAGAAGATAAGTTGAAAGAATTACCCCGGGGATTTTATATCATACGCTTGATTCATCGCGAAGGAAGCCACCAGGTGAAATGGCTGAGAGAATAATAAATTCCCCCAAATAGATAGGCATTGTAAATAGAATGCGCTAATTTTTTGCCCTCAACTGTTTTTGACCCTTTTAGCTCCGTTTCATGACCTTTGTTATCATTGCTGCCAGTATTCTATTTTTGGTTCTGTTAATTGTCTGGATAAAAGTAGAACCCTTTATCTCATTTCTACTTGTATCGGTTTTTGCGGGATTTATGTTGGACATTCCCTTGCCGGAGATCATGGGAGCGATACAGCGGGGGATAGGAGATCTGCTGGGATCTTTGATTATTGTGATTGTGTTGGGTGCCATGTTGGGGAAAATCGTTGCTTCAAGCGGTGCTGCCCAACGCATTTCAACCTTTCTGATGCAGTTGTTTGGCAAAAAAAACATCCATTGGGCCATAGCATTGACCGGGCTTATTGTAGGGATTCCGTTATTCTTTAATGTTGGCTTTGTTTTACTGGTACCCATCGTGTTCACCGTTGCCTATCAATATAAGGTACCAGCTATGTTTGTGGGAGTACCCATGTTGGCGGCATTGTCCGTAACACATGGACTTCTGCCACCACATCCGGCTCCCGTTGCACTTGTGGCTCAGTTTGAAGCCAATATGGGGATCACATTGATTTACGGAATTCTACTTAGTGTGCCTCTTATCATAGTAGCCGGTCCGCTTTTTGCGAAAGCCAAATGGATTCAGGCAATGGAAATAAAACCTCTGGCGGCCTTTCGGGGAGAAAACAAGCCACCCGAAGCATTACCAGGTTTGGCCAACAGTTTGATTTCTTCCTTGCTCCCCGTTTTCTTATTAGTTGTAACCTCACTTTTACTCCTACAGCTGAATGAGACCGACAAAATTTATCCCTATCTGAAATTTATCAGTGATCCTTCCGTCGTCATGCTCATTTCTTTAACCTGGGCAACCATCAGCTTAGGCACCCAAATGTCCCGAAAAATCGGAGCCATCATGGAGGAGTATGGTAATGCAGTCAAAGACGTTGCACTGGTAATTTTGATTATTGCAGGATCTGGGGCGTTTAAGCAGGTATTGGTCGAAAGTGGGGTCAGCCAACAAATTGCGGTTGGGCTGCAAGGCTGGCAAGCTCACCCCCTGTTTTTGGGGTGGATGATTGCGGCAATTATCAGGGTTTCCGTAGGATCAGCCACAGTAGCGGCGCTAACCGCCGCTGGCATTATAGGCCCACTGGCAGGAGACGGCCTGGTGGACCCCAATCTTATGGTCTTGGCCATAGGTTCAGGCAGTCTGATATTCTCCCACTTCAACGACGGAGGCTTCTGGCTGGTCAAAGAATACTTCAACCTTTCGGTAAAACAAACCCTCCTGTCTTGGTCGCTCATAGAAACCATCGTCTCCATCATGGGGCTGCTGGGAGTTTTGGCATTGGATATAATTGTTTAACTTCGTAATTCAACACAACTTAAATTACTAATAAGCTTCAACTATGGAAATCGAATCCGCAGAATCCAGATTCAACGCATTGGGACTGACATTACCTCCCGCTCCAAAACCTATGGGCGTTTACAAACCTTTCCTGATTGACGGTAAACACCTTTATCTTTCCGGTCATGGACCTGTGACGGATGATGGATCTTTACTTACCGGAAAAGTAGGCCGGGATATAGATAAAGACGAAGCCAAGATTGCCGCCCGGCAGGTGGGGTTGACTATGCTGTCCACCATTCAGACCCATCTCGGAAGTTTGAATAAAGTAAAACGGGTAATTAAAGTTTTGGGAATGGTAAACAGTACGGTCGATTTTGGGGAGCATCCCTTTGTTATCAACGGCTGCAGTGAGCTTTTTGCCAACGTTTGGGGAGAAGAGAACGGGATCGGTACCAGATCGGCGGTGGGTTTTGGTTCATTGCCCGGCAATATCCCTGTGGAAATAGAAGCCTTGTTCGAATTGGTATAAGGAATGATGATGGAAAAAAAGAGCGATTGGTTTACCCTTTCCCATCCCGAGCAGATCGATACCCCGGCGTTGTTGGTCTATCCGGCGAGGGCGAAGGAGAACATCCAAAAAGCCCTCTCAGTGGTAAAAAACCCAAAACGGCTTCGCCCTCATGTGAAAACCAACAAAGCCGTTGAAGCTTGTCAATTGATGATGGAAGCCGGTATCGGGGCATTCAAATGTGCCACCATAGCCGAAGCCGAAATGCTGGTGAGGGCGGGAGCGAAAGATATTTTATTGGCTTATCAGCCCGTAGGACCAAAGCAGGAAAGGTGGCTAAACCTTATTCAATCCGCTAGTGGCATTTCTTTTTCCTGCCTCGTAGACAATTATCAAATTGCCTCTCAGCTATCAGCATTGGGGGAGAAAAACAACCTGACATTCCGGGTATATATTGATCTCAATGCCGGAACCAACCGCACAGGTATCAAACCGGGTGAACCCGCCGAAAAGCTATACAGAAACTGCCTTCACCTTGAATCTCTTCAAGTTCTGGGTTTCCACGTCTATGATGGCCACTTGAGACAACTTGATATCGAAGAAAGAAAAAAGGCCTGTGACCAAGGGTATCTACAAATAGCGGCAGTGTATGAACGCCTTACAGCGGAGGGACATACGCTTGAGGTGATAGCAGGTGGGTCGACCACCTTTACCATCCACGCCAACCGCCCGGAGGCTATTTGCTCCCCGGGTACGTTTATTTATTGGGATCAGGGGTATGGAGAAGGACTTCCAGAACAGGATTTTAAATTCGCCGCCTTGGTGATGACACGCATAATTTCATTGCCGGCACCGGGACTGATCTGTTTGGACTTGGGCCACAAGTCCATTGCTGCGGAAAATCCCCTGTCAAACCGGGTAACATTTCTAAATGCCGAAAACCTTAAACCTGTCAGTCAAAGTGAGGAACACCTGGTGCTGCAGACTTCAGAGAATCATTCCTATCAGGTAGGAGATATTTTCTATGGCATCCCTTATCACATTTGCCCTACGGTAGCCCTGTATGACCATGTCTCCACGATAGAGAATGCTGAAAAAACAGGCGAATGGAAGGTATTGGCTCGGGACAAACGAATAACTTATTAAAGAAACCCATGTGCCATTGGGCACGAAATAATTTTCAGACCCTATGTTTACGATAGACGCCCACTTGGATCTCAGCATGAATGCCCTGGAATGGAACAGGGATCTGACAAGACCGGTAAAAGAAATCAATGCCCGGGAAAAAGGGCTTACTGACAAACCGGACCGGGGAAATGCCACCGTTTCCCTTCCAACCCTCAGGAAGGGAAACATCGGTCTTGTCGTAGCCACCCAAATTGCACGCTATGTGGCACCTGATAACCCATTACCAGGCTGGCATTCACCCGCCCAAGCGTGGGCCCAGACTCAGGGACAGCTTGCTTGGTATAAAGCCATGGAGGATGTCGGCGAAATGGTTCAGATCACGGATCTTGCTTCGCTGGAAAAGCACCTTGATTTGTGGATGAATCAGGTTCCCACGGCCCAAACACCAGTCGGCTATATTTTATCCCTTGAAGGTGCAGACTCCATCGTCAACCTCAGCTACCTGGAAAAAAGTTATGCGTCGGGGTTAAGGGCACTTGGCCCGGCGCATTATGGACCCGGCCGATATGCCCAAGGGACAGACGCAACTGGGTTCATGGGAAAGAAAGGTCAGGAATTACTTAAACTCATGGAATCCCTCAACATCATTTTAGATGCCACGCACCTCTGTGATGACAGTTTCTGGGAAGCACTGGACCATTTTAACGGACCCGTTTGGGCTAGCCATAATAATTGCAGGGCATTGGTAAACCACAACCGGCAATTCAGTGACGAACAGATTAAGGCATTGATAGACCGGGGGGCTGTGATAGGGGGTGCATTGGATGCCTGGATGATGGTACCTGGATGGATCCGCAGAAAATCTCTGCCCAAGGAAATGGATTGCGATTTGGAGAAAATCATAGATCACATGGACCATATCTGTCAGTTGGCAGGCAATGCAAATCACATAGGGATAGGGTCAGATTTGGATGGAGCCTATGGCAGGGAGCAAAGTCCTTATGATCTGGAAACAATTGCGGATTTGGGAAGAATCCCGACGATGCTTCATCATCGTGGCTACAAATCAGAAGATATAGAAAAAGTAATGCATCAGAACTGGATACGTTTTCTTAAAGAATCATGGAGCTAATTTTCAGAAAATGCTCCACCTATTTTTAACAGATTTTTTATTTCGTTAAACAAAATAAATTTTTCAGTATTTTTTTTGATTTTCAAACTTACTAAAAACGCATTAGAATCGATGTGTGGGCGTTTTTTGTGTGAAATGGACAATGCTTACAATTTTTGTGGAATTTATTTTTGAAAATATTAGACAAAATGTTTGTTAGTTTGTTTAGGATATTATACTTTTGATTAAACAAAAAAACCAAGGATCATGACAACACTTGAATTCAGTTACTCGCTAAACAAATTGACCAAGTCTTTGAAACCATTTGCACTCAAATTAACAAGGGATTTAGACGATGCAAATGATCTCTTGCAGGATACCATGGTCAAAGCATTTACGAATAAAGACAAATTTACCGATGGAACCAATCTAAAGGCTTGGTTATATACGATAATGAAGAATACCTTTATTACCAATTATCAGCGTATGGTGAGAAGAGGTACATTCGTGGACACATCTGATAACCTTCATTTTATCAATTCTGGTGCAGCCACCATTGAAAACGATGCCTATGGAGAATTTGCCATGAAGGACATCACAGATGCGATAGCTAACCTTGATGATGTATACAAAAATCCCTTTATGATGCATTTCAGAGGTTTTAAATACCATGAGATTGCCGAGAAATTGGAAATTCCCATAGGAACTGTGAAAAATCGTATACATATTGCACGTAAACTTCTTAAAGACGATCTTTGCGTCTATCAAACAAAAAATTAATATGACCGCAAAAAGAGTGGTTGTGATCGGTTCTGGGTTTGCTGGAATATCAGCTGCCACTCACCTATCAAACAAAGGATATAAAGTCACGCTATTAGAAAAAAACACTACCCCCGGCGGCCGAGCGAGAAAGTTCAGCTCCGAGGGTTTTGTTTTTGATATGGGCCCCAGCTGGTATTGGATGCCAGATGTTTTCGATAATTATTTCGCACATTTTGGAAAGAAAGTCAGTGACTACTATGATCTAATCCGACTAGATCCTTCTTACGCAGTTATCTTTGGAAAAGATGACCGATTGGATATTCCGGCGGATCTCCAAGAATTTAAGACAATGCTTGAAAAATTGGAGCCTGGTGCATCAAATCAGTTGGACAAATTTCTCGCACAAGCGGCATATAAATACCAAGTCGGCATTCATGATTTGGTGACAAAACCCAGCCGGTCACTGATGGAATTTGCCCGCTTTTCCCTGCTAATGGATCTGTTTCGAATGGATATTTTCCAATCCATGTCCTCCCATGTGAGAAAATTCTTTACGGAAGAAAGAATTATTAGGCTAATGGAGTTTCCTGTTCTCTTTCTGGGAGCAACGGCCCAAAAAATTCCCGCCTTGTACAGCTTAATGAATTATGCGGATATTGCATTGGGAACGTGGTATCCAAAAGGAGGGATGCACAAGATCATCGATGGAATGGTGAAATTGGCAGAAGAAAACGGGGTAATCTTCCGATACCAATCTCCCGTAAAAAAAATAAACGTAAGCCAAGGTAGGGCCACATCGGTAACGTTAGAGTCAGGTGAAATACTATCAGCGGATATCGTCGTCGCTGGGGCAGACTATCACCATGTAGATACCCACCTTCTCGATAAGGAATACAGCAACTATTCTGATGCTTACTGGGATAAGCGGGTAATGGCGCCCTCATCCCTACTTTTCTACCTTGGAATAAACAAGCGGCTGGAAAACCTGCTTCATCATAATTTATTTTTTGATGTCCCATTAGGCCCACATGCGGATGCCATCTATACAAACCCCCGCTGGCCGGAAAAACCCTTATTTTATGCTTCTGTACCCTCTGTCACAGATCCTACTGTGGCACCAGATGGAATGGAAAATTTGTTTCTATTAATTCCCCTGGCACCTAATCTTGATGATGGAGAGGAAATTCGGGAAAAATACTATCACTTGGTAATGGATAGACTGGAACTTCTCACCGAACAAAAAATCAGGGAACATGTGGTTTATAAAAAATCTTACGCCCATACCGATTTCAAAACTGACTACAACGCATTCAAGGGAAATGCCTATGGGCTGGCAAATACCCTTGCGCAAACTGCCTTGCTAAAACCGTCGGTCAAAAGTAAAAAAGTATCCAACCTGTATTATACGGGACAATTAACCGTGCCTGGTCCTGGGGTGCCTCCCTCCCTTATCTCAGGTGGAGTGGTGGCCAAAGAGATAGAAAAAGAACATAAAATATAATAATTTCCTTATATTGCCCATTATGATAGACCCTAAATTGCTATTTGAGGAAACCTCTTTCGAATGTAGTAAATTAATTACCCAACGATACAGTACCTCATTTACGCTGGGAATACAGACGCTCGACAAGAGTTACCATATGGCAATTTATGCCATTTATGGGTTTGTCAGATATGCGGATGAAATTGTTGACACCTTCCATGATTTTGATAAAAAAGCGCTGCTGGATGAATTTGCCAAAGATACCTTCAAAGCAATAGACCAAAAAATAAGTCTAAATCCAGTCCTCCATTCTTTTCAAGTGATTGTCAACCAATATAACATAGGCAAAGACCTGATTAGGGCATTTTTGCACAGTATGGAAATGGATCTCGACTTTACAAAATACAACGATACCAAATACCAGGAATACATATATGGATCTGCTGAAGTCGTAGGCCTGATGTGCTTAAAAGTTTTTTGTCAAGGGGATGAGACCATGTATGCCAAACTTAAACATCCGGCATGCAAGCTTGGGGCGGCTTTCCAGAAAGTTAATTTTCTCAGAGATATTAAAAGTGACTATGAGGAACGGGGTCGCGTATATTTCCCGGGTGTGGATTTTAAAAAATTTGATGAGATTATCAAAAAATCCATTGAGGAAGATATTCAAAGAGATTTTGATGAAGCGCTTTTAGGTATTCACCAACTTCCCAAAGGAGCGGTAATGGGCGTAAAGATCGCATACCTCTACTATTTAAAGTTGTTTCATAAAATAAAAGGCCTGTCACCGGAGGTTATTACCTGCCAACGTATCCGTATTCCCAATGCAAGAAAAATATCCCTGTTGATCAAAACTTATTTTGGGTTAAAGCTCGGGATGAGCTAAATTATGGAAAATTACTACTATTTGGGGCTTATGATTTTCACACTTTCATATCCCCTGTCCCAATCATTTGAACACCGCATCCAATTCGCCAAGAACCTGTATGCCCTCATTCCGGCTACATTGGTAATGGCTGCAATCTTTATTGCTTGGGATCACTGGTTTACGGTAATAGGTATTTGGGAATTTAATCCGCGTTATATATTGGGGATTTACTTTTTGGAGTTACCCATTGAAGAATGGGCTTTCTTCTTCATTGTTCCTTATTCCTGCGTGTTTATTTATGAAGTACTTAAATATTTTGTGAAGAAAGATCTTTTCAAACCAATTTCGAAATATCTCCTTCTAGCCTTAATCCCTCTATTTGTAGTCTTAGGAATCATTTTTAGTGACAAAATGTACACATCCGTCAATTTTATATTTGCGGCTGCTGTGTTGTCCTTACATTTTCTTACCTTTAAGGATAAGCACTTCGGAAGATTCTTGCTGGCTTATCTGGTCACGCTTATTCCATTTATGTTGGTAAACAGCATATTGACTGGATCCTTCATAGACGAACCTATTGTAAAATATAATAATGAAGAGAACCTATCAATTCGAATTGGATCAGTTCCCATCGAAGATACCGTATATAATTTAAGCATGCTTTTGTTAATTAACACGGTGTACGAAAAAGTTAAGGAAAATAAAACATTTCGAAAAAGCAAAAGTTTATAGCATATGTTAAATCTCCATGTTCATATTGACCAGCATTCTGGGTTTTGTTTTGGTGTCGTCTATGCCATAGAGATGGCAGAGGAAATCCTGGATGATGAAGGGTATTTATACTGCCTTGGAGATATCGTGCACAACGACGAAGAAGTAAAGCGGCTTACCAAAAAGGGATTAATTATCATCAACCATGACGACCTTAAAAAGCTGAAAGGAGAAAAGATACTTATTAGGGCACATGGAGAACCCCCTTCCACGTATGAATTGGCCATAAACAACAACCTGACACTCATCGATGCCAGTTGTCCGGTGGTACTCAAGTTACAAAACAGAATTAAAAATTCCTACGATAAGGATGAGACTATCTATATTTACGGGAAGCATGGGCATGCTGAAGTGATTGGTCTATTGGGGCAGACGGGTAACAAAGCAATTGTATTTCAGGATATTTCTGAACTGGACATTCCCTCTTTACCACGGAGCATCACCCTCTACAGCCAAACTACCAAAAGTACGGATAAATTTTACGAAATTAACCAGATTCTCCGTGACAATGGGATTACGATAAACACCAATGATACCATCTGCCGTCAGGTCTCGAACCGTGACAAAGAACTAAGGGATTTTTCTTCCAAATTTGACCATATCGTATTTGTCAGCGGCACAAAATCCTCCAACGGCAAAGTATTGTTCAATGTGTGTAAAGAAAAAAATCCCAATACCTATTTTGTTTCCAATCCGGATGAAGTAGACCCGTCCTGGTTTAGTTCAAATGAATCCGTAGGTATTTGTGGTGCAACTTCCACTCCCATGTGGCTCATGGAGCAAGTGAAGGATAGAATTGTAACATTTTGAATGAAAATTGCTAATAGGTTGTTTTTTCAGTATGCTCTCATCACCAACAAAGACATCTAAATCGACCGAAGATTCAAAAGGTGTCATCATTGCTTTTCTGATTATAGGGTTGTGGTTTTTGTCCCTCTATTTTTTGTTGCAAATAAATGTTGACTTTTCGAATCCTTGGATTTATCTTGGAATAGCGGTACAAATGCACCTGTATACAGGATTGTTTATCACTTCCCATGATGCCATGCATGGTTTGGTATCCGGAAATAAACGAATAAATCACGCTATGGGTTGGTTGTCGGCACTGTTGTTTTCCTACAATTTCTATTGGAAACTATTCCCCAAACATCATGAGCATCATCGCTTTGTAGCTACTGACGACGACCCAGATTACCATCCCTCCCAGAACTTCTTCATATGGTATTGGAGTTTTATCACCACTTACATATCTATTTGGCAAGTTTTGCTTATGGCCGTTACCTTCAACGTCCTGAAGCTTTTTATTCCGCAAGTGAACCTAATTGTGTTCTGGATGCTTCCAGCTATATTGGCTACCCTACAGCTGTTTTACTTTGGCACCTACGTACCACACAAAGGGACGAAAACCAATAAGCACCATTCTGGGTCCCAGTCCAAAAACCACATTTGGGCGTTTGTCAGTTGCTATTTTTTTGGATATCATTATGAACACCATGATTCGCCCGGGACCCCATGGTGGCGTCTTTGGAAAGTAAAAGAAAGTCGGCAAAATTAATTCAAGTCACATTCATGTAAGCCACATAGTATGAATTTATATCGAAATTCTTTATTTTTAATTATCCTAGGAAACCACTGATTCACCATGAAAAAAATTTTATTTTTATTTTATTTTTCCATAACTGCTTCTGCGTTATTGGCTCAACAAGGTACTATCCAGGGTCGGGTGTTTAACCCGGTCAACAACGAACCGATACCCTTTGCCAATATCGTGATACAAGGAATGGATAAGGGTACAGTTACCGATGAAAACGGGTTATACAGGTTAGAAGAAATCACCCCCGGACTGTATAATGTCCGGGCTTCCTTCATTGGATTCAAACCCAAAACCATCTTTGAGGTTCAAGTAACATTAACACGGTCTGTTCAACTTGATTTTGAGCTTGAGGAGGAAACCTCCGAATTGGAGGAAGTGGTTGTATCCTCCGAATTCTCCCGGTCTGAGGATACCCCAATATCCGCAAGAAAGCTAAATGCCAATGAAATAGAACGCTATCCAGGCGGAAACCGAGATATTAGCAGGGTGATTCAGGCACTACCAGGGGTAGCTAGTACGGCCAGTTTCCGCAATGACATCATCATACGCGGGGGTGCTCCGAACGAGAACAAATTTTTTATCGATGAAATCGAAGTTCCGGTCATTAACCACTTTGCTACCCAAGGGTCTTCCGGAGGACCACTGGGAATTTTAAATGTCAATTTGATAAAGAATGTGGATGTCATCAGCGGTGCGTTTCCAGCCAATCGGATGAACTCCCTTAGCTCATTTTTTGAATTTGAACTTAAAGACGGACGTAGGGACAAGATGCTAACCCAACTTACCGTAGGCGCAAGCGAACTTACCTTATCCAACGAAGGTCCTTTGAGTAAAAAAACCACGTACATTCTTTCTGCCAGAAGATCCTATCTGCAGGGTTTATTCCGATTGATTGGATTGCCCTTCTTACCTACTTTCCATGACTTTACCCTCAAGACCAAAACGAAGATAAACGATAAAACGGAGCTTACCTTTCTCGGAGTTGGCGCCATTGATCAGTTTGTGCTAAACTTCGATGTCCCCACAGGTGAGACGGAGGAAGATCGCGAGGACAGGTTATTCCTTTTAAACAGCTTACCCATTTCAAGCCAATGGAATTATGCAACGGGCGTAAAGTTGAAGCGATTTCGCTCAAACGGCTTCTGGACATACATTCTAAGCAGAAACATGCTGAACAACAGGTCGTACAAGTACCTCAATAACGATGAATCAAATCCGGCCAACTTGATATTTAATTACCTCTCCCAAGAGAGTGAAAATAAATTCCGTGCTGAAAACAGCATTTTTGGCAAAGGCTATACCTTGAAATATGGTTTCAATTATGAATACAGCCGATACTACATCGAAAATTTTGACCGACAAGTCCCCCAATCAGATGGGGAGCCATTAAACATAAACGCCACTTCTTTTTTTCATTCCTATGGTGCCTTTATTCAAGGAAGTAAGAAATACTACAACGACAAACTGCTTATCAGCGGTGGAGTCAGAATGGACGGAAGTGATTTTGGAGCAACTGCTAGCAATCCATTCAATCAGCTAAGTCCAAGACTTTCTGCTAGCTATCAACTTAAGAGCAACCTTTTCTGGACTTCCAATGTAGGTATCTATTATCAAAAGCCCCCCTACACAGTCTTAGGGTTTAGAAATAACGCTGGCACACTCATTAATCAGGAAAATGATGTTCGATTTATTCGTTCAACGCATTTTATATCAGGGATTGAAATTCAAAAACCGGATAAAAACCGAAGATTTACCATTGAAGGTTTCTATAAGCTTTATGCCAACTACCCCACTTCCATCAGAAACGGTGTTGCCCTTTCCAACTTGGGAGCTGACTTTGGGGTCATCGGCAACGAAGCAGTTCGCTCGGATGCCGAAGGTAGGGCCTATGGATTGGAATTTCTAGCCCAGCAGCGGCTGTTCAACGACTTCTACGGTATAGCGGCTTTGACTTTGGTAAGAAGCGAATTTACAAATCCAAATACCGTAGGATTTATCCCCTCCGCCTGGGACAACCGCTTCATTGTAAGTCTCACGGCTGGAAAAAGACTGAAAAAAGACTGGGAAGTAGGCGCAAGGTGGCGGTTTTTGGGTGGCACACCTTATATTCCTTTTGATTTGGAAGGTTCTTCTCTGAGGTCAAACTGGAATTTGTTCAACCAAGGAATCTTCGACTATAGCAGGATCAACGAGCCTCGGTTAAATAGTTTTCATCAGTTGGACATCCGGGTAGACAAGAAATACTTCTTTAACCGCTGGAACCTGAACTGGTATTTTGATATTCAGAATGCGTATAATTTTCAAGCACAACAACCGGACCGACTGGTTGCCATTCGGGATGAGCAGGGTTTACCCGTGGTAGACCCGACAGATCCCAACAGGTACTTATTGCGGAGTATCCAGAACACAGCAGGTTCGATTTTGCCAACTGTAGGGGTAATCATTGAATTCTAATTTGGGATTGTGATGCTTTTACATCCAAATTTGGAAAGTAGCTCTTATTCTATTTCTGGGATTGGCCCCAGCAATGAAACCTCAGACTCAAAATGAACCTGTGAAATCCCGAGATCCATTGAGAGTTATCTCGATTTTGCCGAAAACGTGATAAATCCTTTCAGCAGGAATTCATGGACGTTTATTCCCGGAGTTATCTACCCATCAGAAACAAACTTGGGGTTGGGAATCTTCCCTGCAAAAATTTAAACCCGGAAATACGCAAAATTCACTCACTTGACCGAGTTCAGTTCCACTTGCCTTTATCAATACTGTCAGCAAGCAGGCAATTTTCAATGCAAAATTCAACCTTTGGAAGAAATAACACTGTCTGCATAAAGTAATTTAAGCATTGGACTATCCATTTCGGGATAAGCCTCCTTAACCAGCCCAAAATATTAACCAGTACATGGACTTCAGAGAATTAAATATAAGGCTGGGTAACATTGATATCTACCTGCTGGATCAGATTCTAAAAGGGAGGTTTACCCCCGAAATGAAAATCTTGGATGCCGGATGCGGTGAAGGAAGAAACACACACTATTTTATTCGGGAAGGATTTCAAATATTTGGAATTGATCAGGACAAGTTGTCCATAGATATGGCTCGTATGTTTGCCAACGCTATCCGCAAAGATTTTGACATTCATCGGTTTCAAGTCAATGGATTGGAAAACGTGATGTTTCATACAGGGGCTTTCGATGCCGTGCTAAGTAGTGCGGTGTTACACTTTGCCAGAAATGAAGACCACTTTATACTCCTTATGGGAGAGATGGTCCGTGTCCTCAAGCAAGGCGGTATCCTTTGGCTAAGGATGTGTACAGATGCGGGAAATATTTTGGATTCGGCAACTAGTCTTGGAAATAATCGCTTTTTATTGCCGGACGGTAGCGAGCGATTTATCCTGACGGACCATCTTTTGAAATCGATGATGGAAAAATTTGGCCTTAAGCACCTAGAACCGCCAAAATCTGTATTGGTTCACGGGCTTCGTTCTATGGGTGTCTTTGTTTTTGAAAAAACTGAGTCAAGCCTATAAAATATGTTACCTTTGCGGAAAACTAACCCTTACATGGATGGACTTACAATACGCTCTTGAACTGATTGGTACGTTTGTGTTTTCCATTTCGGGAGCTTTGGCGGTTCAGGACAAGGGGCATGACTTATTCGGGGCAGGATTTACGGGGTTTATCACAGCCATTGGCGGAGGGAGTTTGCGGGATATTCTTCTGGGAGCACACCCGTTGGTCTGGATAGGAAATGTGTATTTCTTATATGCCATCCTTGCAGGGATCTTGGTCACTTTTCTTTTCTTTCGTTTTGTATCCAAACTCCGCAGGACTTTATTCTTGTTTGACACTTTGGGGATTGGCTTCTTCACCGTATTAGGTGTGGAAAAAACACTAAGCCTGGGTTTCAGCGTTGAGGTAGCCGCCATTATGGGGATGTTTTCTGCCGTGATGGGTGGTGTGATCCGTGATACCCTCACCAATGAAATTCCGATCCTGTTTCAAAAGGAGATTTATGCCTCCGCTTGCCTCACTGGCGCCATTGTCTACCTCATTGCCAACCATTTTGGACTGGAACGAGATTTCAACCTATTGATGTCAATAGGTCTGATCATAACTATTCGGTTGATTGCTGTAAAATATAAACTTAGCCTGCCCACATTGGGGTGACAGGAAGCAAGTACTTTTCTAATTGAAAGTTTAGGGTTAGATTCAGCGAAAATTTTTGACCTTTGCAAACGATAACCTTTATCTACAGGAAGTATGTCCTTGCTGAATAATTGACCAAACTTAAAAAGTGTTTATACATGACAATTTCCAATTTCTCCACCATTGAAGAACTAAATGCAACTGTAGCCGCAATCCTTATAGAAGCTGTACGCCACAACCCAAAAACAGTGCTTGGCCTATCCACAGGCAATTCTCCCATTGGCGTGTACGAGTTGCTAATACAGGACCATATCCAAAATGGAACCAGCTACAAATATGTAACCACCTTCAACCTGGATGAATATGAAGGCCTTGACGGATCCAGTGAACAAAGCTACCGGTTTTTTATGGACAAGTATCTGTTCAATCATTTGGATATTGACAAATCGAACACCCATATACCATCCGGAATGGGAGATCTGGAGGCTGGTTGCAGGACCTATGATGAAAAAATAAAAAATGCAGGAGGCATCGATATACAACTTATCGGTATAGGTACGAATGGACATATTGCTTTCAACGAACCCGGTACACCCTTTAATAGAAGAACCCACATTGCAGAACTCAGTGAAGAAACAATAATGGCCAATTCTAAGAATTTCCTTTCTATGAAGGATATTCCAAAGCGTGCTGTTACGATGGGCACACAGTCCATTATGGAAGCGAAGCAAATTGTTATGGTTGCATTTGGTAAAAATAAGGCAAAAGCGATTCAGGAAATGATTGATGGCCCAATAACCACCAAGCTGCCCGCCTCTATACTACGGCAGCATACCGAGTTTTCTGTTTATTTAGATACAGAGGCAGCATCATCGTTGGGAAATTAAGAATTGTAAAAGATCTTGATTGTCCTCAAAGAATAAGGTTTCGCAAATAAACTCTAAACGTTAATCCTTCTCCCAGGACGCTTTCAGTTTCTATCTTCCCGTCATTTGCCCGGATCTGCTCTCTCACAAGATATAAACCTAGGCCCTTTCCATCGACATGGTTGTGAAAACGCTGGTAGAGTCCAAAAAGCCTGTCCCCATACCTGCCAAGATCTAGACCTATTCCATTATCTTTATATTCTATAACCCTATATTCTGCGACCCTGTAGGTCGAAATCCATACTTCCGGTTTACGGTCCAGATGCCTGTATTTGACAGAATTTGTTAGGAAATTCGTGAAAAAATTTTCAAGATGCGCATAGATGTAGTTCATCTCACTCATATGGGAGAAATCTTTATGGATTTTTATTCCGGATTCTTTCAGCTGATTAAACAAGCTTTTTTCTACATTATTAATCAAAAGATTAAAGTTAATCAGCTCAACCTTGGGTATTTTTTGCTTTTTAATAGAGACAACATCAATAAGGTCCTGAAGCGTAGTGTGAAGAAGATTGGTGGAAATTTTTAAATTTTCAATCACTTCTTTGTTGTCCGGGTCGGACGGATTTACCTCATTGAAAAGGTCCAACAATAATGATATATTAACAATTGGAGCCCTCAAATTATGGGACACAATATAAGCAAACCGCAGGAGCTCCTCATTATGGGACTTGAGGTCTTTGATGAGGATTTCTCTTTCAGCTTCCAGTTTTTTGGAATTGGTTATGTTCTGCTGTACCAGTAAGATCCTATCAATTTGGCCATTTTCATTTCTAAGGGGGACCCCGCTTTTGAGGTAAAATTGTTTTCTATATTGGACTTCATAGGTAACCATTTCTCCTTCCAGCACCTGTTCCAAGTTAATTTGGGAGATTTCTTTATATCTACCCTCATATAAGTCCAGGTGAGAAGTTCCCACCAGCATGGCAGGATCCAGATCCAAAAGGCGGTACTCTGTTCCTTCCGTATAAATGTACCTAAAAGAAGTGTCCAAGACATCGATGGTTCCCCTGGGGAAATTCTTTGCAATACTTTGATACAACTGCCCGGATTCAAGCAATCCCTTATCCATATCATCCGGCTTCTTGAGGTAATTCCTCTGTAGGCCCGTATAGTCATTATCCATGACTAAAAAAGCCGAAGTGACAAGCTCTGAACCGTCAGACTGTGGAATAATATGACCTTGGATTTTTATTGGAATCTCTATTCCCGCCATACAAACGTATTTGGCAAGAATACTCCTTCCAAGTTTGAATGCTTCATATATGCTTTCAAAAAAAGGATTATGGACAGAAGAAAATGCCTCTTGCAGGAAAGATTGCACAGTTAGCGGGTCATCATTTTCGTCCCAGTGCCTCTTGTCAGAACTGACATACACCCACTCATAGTTATTACTACCAGTCCTTTTAAAAGTGACTAGTAGGCTACTCATTCCGTCAGCAAATAATTCTACCATGAAAAACACCAAAATTACCCAAAATCCTTGAAAAAGCTAATTAAAACTGAATTGTCAAGAATTTCCCAAATATAAAAGAAATATAATTACGAGCGATGCTGTTCATAGCATCAAAAATGTTGCTTACAAACTCAACAGAAATTTTTTATTGTAAAAATAAAATTTACAGTTGTTTTTTCAATATGAACGTAACTCTGAAGCTTTTGGGAGGGTCTTCCTCATTCCCAGTCCCACGCAAAAGATCCAACGTGATCACTTTCCCTTCTTGAGACCGGAGCAATTTGGTAACATCAGCTAATTCCCAAAAAAACGAAGGTACTTTATTTATAGCCGTAATTTCATCAAAAAGCTGAACACCCGAAATACCCGAAGGAGAATCTTCTCTCACCTGACTGACATAAAATCTCTTTACTTCAGCTGAAAACACGCGAACCATCATTCCGCTCATATCATAATCGAATACATCAGTGAATTTAGCCCCTTTCTTAAAGAGCAGCCGTTCTCTTGGATAGTCCAGAATAAGCTTTACCCGGTTCAAAAGCTCCGATCCCAAGCTACCTTGGCGGCCGGTTTCTATGATTACATTGGAAAATTCGGTCTTGTCTGGATAAGAAGTAATGACATTTCTAAACTTTAAGCCATTGATATCGACTCTTCTTACCCTGCCTACCACGCCAAAAAGGTCGCCACCCAACGATCTCCCCAACTCTGTTTCAATCGTAAGTGGGGGCAACTGGATGGCATCAGTAGTTTCTCTGTTTAGCAGTAGTCCGTGATTCGCTCCCGTATCGATAAGAAGTTTAGCTTCCAGATCTTTTCCACCAATCTGGCGGATACTGGTATTTATGTAAGGCTTGTTTCCGATCATTTCCATAGGAATAGACCGATAACCAGGTGGTTTCCATTTTAAGGCTGAAGTTCTATAAAAGGAAAGCACAGAATTGTCATAATCAATTTTTATTGGGTTGTTCTTGAAAAACTCATGCCCAATAACCCCATATATCGGAATGCCTATTACTTTCTCCAGCTCAAGAAAATCCTCATCCAATACCAAGATCGCCTGAAAAATCCCTTCTATCTCCCCAAGGTCAAAATTATTGTTTGGAGAAACCGAGGCACTTAAAACTGTCTGTCCATCCGCTCCCACCAAATTCAGCTTACGGGTATATTGCATACCCAGTTCGTCGGCGATTGTTTTGCTGAAAAAAATATTAGACTTTACGCCGGTGTCAAACAGGAAGTTCACAGGTGGCCCTTCATTTATTGAAACAGGGATAATTACCAGACTATTTGAGTCTATAAAGGGGATTTTAATTTTCTTAGATTCCTTTTTCATATAAAACCCGGGAACCTGGGCAGGGGAAACACCTTCCAAAAACAAGATAAAACAAGTAAGAAAAAACCGATAGTAAGGTTGCATACACGTGAGTGGCTAATCCAATATTTTGTTAAGGTAAATAATAATTTCGAGTCCCTATTGATAACCTTGGAAAGTTTAATCAAGTTTACTTTATCCAAGAACTAATTTAGATTGATAGTAAATAAGGTGAAATATTTCAGGGATTGAATACCGTATTTGATTAACACTAAAAAAAACCGGATATTTAATCTTCAGAATAAAGCACTATGGCAGAGAAGTCACTTATTGAAAAAGCAAAAAAGATTTTTGAAAACTATTTACTTCGGCAGGGAAGTAGAAAAACCCCTGAGAGGTTCTCAGTTATTGACGAACTCTATGCCCTTCCCCAGGATGAACATATCGATGTTGAGGGACTCTTTTTACTTATGAGAAACAAAGGATATACCATCAGCAGGGCCACCATATACAACACCCTGGATCTCTT
The DNA here is from genome assembly GCA_038209145.1 of Cytophagales bacterium. Lineage (GTDB taxonomy): Bacteria > Bacteroidota > Bacteroidia > Cytophagales > Cyclobacteriaceae > Lunatibacter. The sequence continues at coordinate 23,091 of JBBQXZ010000007.1, forward strand.
GGTAGAATGTGGGCTTGCTGTCAAACATCAGTTCAAGGACAAAGTGGCACTTTACGAACAAGCCTTGACTTACAAACATCACGACCACTACGTCTGCAATCAATGTAGGAAAATAAAGGAATTTTCAGACGAAAGAATCAATCTCATAAAGGATGCAATGGGAAAGGAGTTTATTTCTACCATTACCAGCCATTCATTAGTACTTTACGGGGATTGTAAAATTACGGAATGTGAAAATTTGATTGTGGTGTGAAACACAGGCGGTTAACGAAGACTCTTTATTTGAGTGACTTTTTGGAAAAGATACGGCGGTAGACCGGTTTACGATAGAGGAATTGTAGATATAAAATGGGGTATAATAAAGGAGTTAAGAACCAATTTGCTCCTAGGTAGTGAATTTCATCCCTTATTTCAGTCTCGGATTTGCCCTTGTTAATAAGCCTGTGTTTGTGTTGCCAGTACCCCAGAAAAAACGGGAGCTTAATCCCTTTGTCAACAAAATAGAATTCCGATTCATTTGAATGGTCTTCAATAATCTCACTGGTCCATATTTGCTTGAAAAGCAGAAAATTCAATTCGAGGCTGACTATGTCCCCTTTTTCCGATCCGTCAAAGCGCAACAGCTTCACAGGTGGGAATGGTGGACTCAGTGAGCTAAACAAATCCTGGTTAAAGCCTTCCTTTACCTGGAGAAAATGCTGACTTACCTTAGTCGAGATCGTAATTTGCATAGGAATAAAAAAAAGATGAAATGGTTTCCGACCAATTGATTTGTCGAAAACCAATTTCATCAAGGGACTTGTTAATTAATTAAGGCTCTTCAGGTATCTGAAAAATTCACTGTCCGAGGATATCACCAAACTGGTCTTTTCATCAAGTGATTTTTCGAATGCTTCCATGGTACGTAAAAATCGGTATAAGTCTATCGATTGCCTGTTTCTATTGAAAACTGACGCATAGATTTCAGAGGCTTCCGCATCCGCTTTCCCGCGGATTTCTTCCGCTTTCTGATAGGCTTCTGATTGAATAAGCGCAAGATCCAGCTCTTTGTTACCTTCAATCACAAGTGCTGCTCCTTGCCCCTCCGAACGAAACTGATCGGCTATCCGTTTGCGTTCACTGATCATCCGGTCATAAACACGGTCTCGGACCTCATCCACATAATTCATTCGCCTAAACCTGAAATCCAAGATTCTTACTCCAAGATCAGCACATCTTTCATTGGCTTTTTCAAGTATGATTTTCTCTATGGCCGCTCTTCCCACGCTAATGTCTTCCAGAACTTCTATCTCTTCCATAAAGTCCTCGGTAATCTCAGGCTCCCGGTTAGAAGACCGGACAATATCCAGGAGCTCATTGTTGGCGATGGCATTCCGGGTTTCCCCATCCAAAATATCATCCAGTCTGGACTGGGCGGAACGTTCGTCCCTTAGTCGGATAAAAAACTGCAGGGGATTTGTAATCTGCCACCGGGCGTAGGTATCGACAAAGATAAATTTCTTATCCTTCGTGGGAACCTGGTTTTTGTTTCCATCCCACTCAAGATACCTTTTGTCAAAAAACTGGGTTTTTTGGATAAACGGCGTTTTAAAATTCAGACCGGGAGTTGAACGGGGTTCTCCTACCGGTTTTCCAAATTGGGTTACGATGGCATGTTGGGTTTCATCCAAAATAAATATAGCGTCACTTATCGTATACAACACTACCACCACCACAATAATATATCCTATTAAGCTTTTTTTCATGGGTTAATTTTAGTTGGGACACTGTTAAGATTCAATAAAGGAAGCACATTGCCCCCTTTCTCGTCGGTGATAATTTTATTGCCAATTTTAGGCAGGACTCGTTCCATGGTTTCAAGATAAATCCGTTGTTTAGTTACTTCCGGTGCCTGGATATAAGCTTCGTAAACCGAGTTAAAACGGTTGGCTTCTCCTTTGGCGCGGTTAACCCGGTTGAGGGCATAGGCTTCGGCCAGTTGGATGGTCTCTGTGGCTTCACCGCGAGCTCTGGGTATAACCCTGTTGTATTCCGCCTCAGCCTGATTTATCAATGTTTCTCTTTCCTGCTGGGCCTCGTTTACCGCATTAAAGGAAGGCTTAACTGGCTCGGGCGGGTTGACGTCTTGGAGCACCACCTGATCAATTCGGATTCCGTTTTCATATTCATCACACATCTCCTGTAAAAGGACCTCCACGCTGGTTGCTATCTCCTGCCTACCTACTGTAAGTACTTCATTTACGGTCCTGTCTCCGACGATTTTTCTCATTGCCGCCTCAGACATATCCTTCAGCGTTTTTTCGGCATTTCTCACACGGAAAAGAAAATTGTAGGAATTTACTATCCTGTACTGGATTACCCATTCCACATCAGTCAAGTTGAGATCTCCAGTTAGCATCATGCTTTCGTCGGAATAGCCTGTCTTGGTGTATTCAGAAGGCTGCCCCAAATCAGAAGTTCGGAAACCAAACTCCTGCTTTAACTGCCGCTGCACTGGAATCTTGTACATAGATTCCAAAAACGGAATGATAAAACTCAACCCTGGCTGAACAGTTCGGTCATATTGACCCAATTGGATAACAACACCCTCCTCTTCTGGACCTACCGTCTTTATGGCAGTTCCCAGAACTATCAGGACAAAAATCCCGATAATAATTTTACCGAGATATTTTTTAATCCAGTCAGGATTTATGTTAATCTCATATTGTTCTTGTGCCATTTGTAATAATTTTAGTTTATTTTAACGATGTAAAGTTAACACCCCTTAGGCCTATTCCAACCGAAAAACTCATGAAGTTATTTTAAAATGTGCTTATGGACACAAAGCTATTTGATAAAAACGAACTAGATTACCCACATCAAAGTGAAAAAAAGAATAATCCACACGATATCCATAAACTTCCAATAGGTAGCAAAAAGCTGAAAAGTCATCCGGTCAAAGGGATTCGAAAGAAGAATCAGGTTTTTGATCTCGTCTTTTTCACATACTTGAACTTTACTGATAAGCTTGCCCGCAAATATCATGGCTCCGACCAAATGGATAATATGAATCCCACTCAGCACATAAAGAAAACTTCCAGAAGGCAACCCCTGAAAATCAATCCCATTTGCCGACAATTCTTTCCACCCCAATAATTGAAGGCCGGTAAAGCCCAAACCCAACAGTAATGTTGCCCAAAGATACTGCTTGACCTTCTCGGTACGGTCTAGTCTATAATGGGGTACTATCTGTGAAGCGGTATAAGCACTTGCCAACAGAACAAAGGAACTTACTATGAAAGACTTGGGAAAATAAAGCGGGCTGAAAAAAGAAAACGATGCCTGGGAACCAAGAAAGGCAAGTAACAAAAACAGAAATATCAGCCCACTACCGAACATTCCCAGGTACATCATCGTCTGGTAGGGGTGCATATTTTCTATCCGGGTAAACCAGTGTTCTTTTTTTTCAGAAACCATTACTGCTTGTTTGGATTTAGAACAAAAAACTTTAACGATGGTTCATCGGCTAAGTCAACTAAATCCTATTGCAGCATATAAAAACCTAAATAAATCGTATTTTTGTTTTCCCAAAATCACCAAATCAATCGCTTGGTTAATCAATGGAGATGTAGCGGTATTGATTTACCTCCTTGCAGGAGCCTTATGTCCAACTTACCGACATACCGACCAAACCTTAAAAAAGAAGTTTAACTTTGGACATACCAGCCTTTTTAAACCTGTTTGATCAGGATCCATTTCTAAAGAGCATTAATGAAGCGCTCAAAGGCAATAACGAATTTTCCTATCAATTCAAGGGTCTTTCAGGAAGTGTAGATATGATTTTAATGCAGTCCATCGTCAAGAATGTCGGGGGCTATCACCTGGTTATGGCCCATGATAAGGAGGAAGCGGCATACCTCATGGGAGACTTAGAGGTCCTAAGTCCAGAACTGGAACTTCTTTTTTTTCCGTCATCAGTTAAAAAGCCCTACCAATATGATGAATTGGATAATGCCAACGTACTGATGCGGGCCGAAATATTAAATACCCTGGCGGGCAAAAAAAAGGAGTCCTTCGTTTTGGTCACCTACCCCGAAGCCATCTACGAAAAGGTAGTTAACAAAAAGAGCTTAAAGGAAAACACCTTCACGGTAAAAGCTGGAGAAAAAATCGATCTCCCATTTATTGAGGAACTGCTCCTTACCTATGATTTTGGAAAAACAGATTTCGTCTATGAGGCCGGCCAGTTTGCGGTGAGGGGAGGCATCATCGATGTCTTTTCTTATGCCAACGAGTTGCCCTATCGCATTGAACTTTTCGGAAAAGAAATCGAGAGTATCCGGACATTTGACCCCGAAACACAGCTTTCACTGAACTCCATATATGAGATAAGCATTATCCCAAATATTCAAACCCGATTACTGAGTGAATTCAGGCAATCCATGGTGGAATTTCTACCTTCAGATTCTTATATTTGGTTCAAAGACCAGGCTCATGCCTTTGGCCAAATACAAGACCTGTATGAGCAAGCCTTTGCCCGTCATGATGCCCTAGGTCAAAAAAATTCCGTAAGTTCTACCTTGTTAATGTCTCCTGAACGACTCTTCGATGGAAAATCCGAATTTAAGGAAAAAATTGCCTCGTTTAAAAAAATCGAATTCGGCCATGTTTTCTCTTCGGAACCGGCAAAAATTTACAGGTTTGACACCAAGCCCCAACCATCCTTCAACAAGAATTTTGATCTGCTGCTAGGTGACTTGCTGGTCAATGAGCATCATGGCTTGGTCAATATCATCAGTTCGGAAAGTGAAAAGCAAATCGAACGGCTTAAAAATATCTTGGAGGAACTGGATCCCACGCTAAGGACTCAGTCACTTTCAATAAGTCTAAGAGGCGGATTTATCTTCCCGGCCATCAAAATAGCCTGCTACACCGATCATGAGATTTTTGAGCGGTTCCACCGGTATAAGAGTAAAAAAAGAAGCAGTAAATCCAAAGCACTTACTTTAAAGGAATTAAACAGCCTTCAGCCTGGGGATTTTATCGTGCATGTGGATTATGGCGTAGGGAGATTTGCGGGGTTGGAAAGGGTAGATGTCAACGGTAAGCACCAGGAAGCCATCCGGCTTGTATTTCGGGATGATGATCTCCTTTACGTAAATATTCATTCCCTTCACAAAATCTCCAGATACAGTGGTCAAGAAGGGACACATCCACCCATGTCCAAATTGGGATCACCGGAATGGGAAAATAAGAAAAGGAAGGTCAAGAGTAAGGTAAAGGACATCGCCAAAGACCTGATTGCACTTTATTCAAAACGCCTCAGCGCTCCTGGGCATGCGTTCTCGCGGGATAGTGTCCTACAGGTAGAACTGGAAAGTTCCTTCATTTATGAAGACACCCCCGACCAGGCGAGGTCTACCTTTGATGTAAAGGTAGACATGGAAAAGCCCCATCCCATGGACAGGCTGGTCTGCGGAGATGTCGGATTTGGGAAAACCGAAATCGCCATCCGCGCAGCTTTCAAAGCCGCCAATGACCGCAAGCAAGTAGCTGTATTAGTCCCTACGACCATCCTTGCTATGCAGCATTTCCAGACGTTCAAAGACAGGCTGGCCCTATTTCCCGTTGAGATAGACTATATAAATCGATTTCGCTCCGCAAAAGAAATCAAGGAGATTGTCCGTAAAGTCAATTCGGGAGAAATCGACATCCTGATCGGTACACACCGCATTGTAAATAAAGACATCAAGTTTAGGGATCTCGGATTGTTGATAATAGACGAAGAGCAAAAGTTCGGTGTCAAAGTAAAGGATCAGCTTAAGCAAATGCGGGTCAATGTGGATGTACTTACCCTCACGGCAACCCCCATTCCCCGTACGTTGCATTTTTCACTTATGGGCGCAAGGGACTTGTCGGTCATAGCCACCCCTCCCCCAAACCGACAGCCGGTCACCACCGAAATCCACACCTTCCAGGAGGAAATCATCCGGGATGCCATAGCCTTTGAACTGAGGCGCGGGGGACAGGTTTTCTTCGTCCACAACCGCGTAGGAGAGATTGATTCTATAGCCAACCTAATTCTTCGCTTGGTCCCGGATGCCAAAGTAATGGGAGCCCATGGTCAAATGGATGGCAAAAAACTGGAAAAAGTAATGATCAGTTTTATAGAAGGGGAATATGACGTGCTAATCTCTACCAATATCATCGAATCCGGGCTAGACATTCCCAATGCCAATACCATTATCATTAACAGGGCGCACATGTTTGGGGTCAGTGACCTTCATCAAATGAGGGGTAGGGTCGGAAGAAGCAATAAAAAGGCCTATTGCTACCTGCTTACTCCCCCATCGGCAACCCTCACACCTGAATCCAGAAAAAGGCTGGAGGCGCTGGAGGAGTTTTCTGATTTGGGTGATGGCTTCAAGGTGGCTATGCGGGATTTGGATATTCGCGGGGCAGGAAACTTACTGGGTGCGGAGCAAAGTGGGTTTATCACCGACCTGGGATTTGAAATGTACCACAAGATCTTGGATGAAGCGGTGCAGGAATTGAAGGAAAACGAATTTGCGGCGCTTTTTGAGGTTGATCTCAAAGAAAAGGTGGAAGTTCTCGTACGGGACTGTGTGATAGAAACAGACCTGGAACTACTTATCCCCGATACTTACGTGACCAATATTTCCGAGCGCCTTAGTCTCTATTCTCAATTGGACAATATAAAGCAGGAGGATGAGTTGGAGAAGTTTGAACAAAACATCAAAGACAGGTTTGGGCCTATACCGACAGAAGTACGTTCGCTGTTCGAAACAGTCCGACTGAGGTGGTTGGCGGAGCGTCTCGGGTTTGATAAACTCACCCTCAAAAACAAACAAATGAAGTGTTACTTCGTTCCTTCCGAAAGACATAGGTATTACCAATCTCCCGTGTTTGGAAATATTATGAAAAAAATTCAGGAGAAGGCAAGACACTGTAAAATAAAGGAGTTTAAAAACCGTTTGATTCTTGTAATTGACGGTGTCCCTTCTATCAAAAGCGGTATAAACTGGTTAAATGAATTTAAAATACAAAAAGTTTCTTCCTAACCAAAATGGTTTTCGAAGCTTGTATATCGGAAGTTATCTGGAATTTTGAATAATAAAGTGTTGAGGAGCCAATCATTGCCTCAAAAGAATATTGTTAAAATATATTATTGATCTTATATTAGCGTTTTAAAAGCGTACAGTCAAACTATTTTCACATGATATTGGTGAACAGATTCAACCGATTGTCTTCTTTGACAGTCTTCCTTATTTTCAGCTTGGTTATATATTCTTGTGGAAATCGTTCAACCAGGAGGACAGCGAGCAATCCTGGAGGAACAAGTGCTTCTACAGGCGCACAGTACAGTTTTAATGAAGACGATACCACCAAGTTTCAGGTGTTCAGGTTACCTAAAGAAGTAACTGGGCCAAAATTGAAATTCATTCAGGGTGGAAGAGCCGTATTGGGATCGCAAGAACAAGACATCATGGGTTTTCGCGACAATGTGGAGCGGACGGTTACCGTAGCGTCTTTCTATATGGATGAAACGGAAGTCACCAACGTGGATTATAAAGAATTTCTTTTTGAAATCGCAAACAACACGCAACGGGGGGTTTCAGAAGATTCCATACAAAAATTGCAGCCTAGTGATAATGTGTGGACCGGTCTATTATCTTATAACGATGTGTACGCCACTTACTACTTCAAGTATCCAGGATTTAACTTTTATCCGGTAGCAGGTGTAAGTTGGAATCAAGCTAACGTCTATAGTAAATGGAGAACGATTTATGTCAACGAACTTAATAGAGAAAAAAATGACCTTGATTCTACGTTATCGTCCGGACAATTGATAGAGCGGGGCGTAGTTTTTCCGGATTATAGATTACCTAACGAGGCGGAGTGGGAGTTTGCTGCCAAAGCCATGGTAGGAACCCAATATATGGATGAAAATCAAGAAAACGGACGAATTTATCCATGGGACGGTAGAGGTCCCCGCAACCCTTACAACATAAGGAGGAAATCTCGACAAGGTGATTTTTTGGCCAACTTCAAGAGGGGAAGGGGTGATTATGCAGGTATTTCCGGATCCGTGTCCAATGATGGCGATATCATCCCTACAAACGTGTACAATTATCCCCCCAATGACTTTGGTCTTTACAACATGGCAGGCAACATGAATGAGTGGGTTCAGGATGTTTACCGCCCACTATCCTTTCAGGATTTTGATGATCTAAACCCACTTCGAAGGGATGGGCTATTGGATGAGGAAGAAAATTATCAGACTACCATGATCAATGACAACTTCAGGGTTTTTAAAGGTGGCTCATGGAAGGATGTTGCCTATTGGCTTGCCCCAGGAGCGCGCCGCTTCATGCATCAGGATTCAGCCACCAACCACATAGGATTTAGGTGTGCCATGATCGCAGTTGGAGGGAAAGATTTTTAAACCATAAAAATACTGCGTTATAAAGCTGTTTCGGTCCGAAAGGATGAAACAGCTTTTTTCATTCTAACCCGTTGCTGACAAGAAAAAATTACTTCACACTACTTAATTTGAACTTCACGACTGGGGCTCGGACTAAAAGTAAAATAATGTACTATATCTTAATATTAGTTTTATTTTTGCAGATACAATGGACTTATTTTAAGGGTTTTGTATGAAAAGATCTGTACTTTTAGCTATTTTATTTTGGTTGGTGATATGTCTATCGTATTCCCAAAGCTGGAGAAGGGTAGGTAGCTGGGGCAACAATTTTAGCGACATCAAATGGATCAATAATGAAGTAGGTTACCTCAGTGGAGAAAATATTTTCCTTAAAACCATTGATGGTGGACTTAGTTGGACAGAGCAGTCCTCACCTACTACCCTGCAAGTAGTTAAAATGGATTTTTTTGATGAAAACAGCGGCATTGTACTCACCCAGGCAGGCACGATATACCGAACCAGCAATGGCGGTATATCTTGGCAAGTCCGTAGCCTCCCGAACCAGGAACGATTGACAGGGGTACTGTATCTTAGTCAAAATAATGTTTTGATCACCGGAGAAAACGGGACTCTTTTTGGCTCTACAAATGGAGGACAAAATTGGTCCCTGCGTGAGGTCGGCACCACTGCTGATCTAAGATCGCTTTTCTTCATCAACAACCAACTGGGCTATTTGGCTACCTCTTCGAAAGATATTTTCAAAACTACCAATGGTGGCTCAGTTTGGCAGCGTCTTCCCACAGGTTTTGATATTTCGCTGAATGATCTTTACTTTGTCAATGATTCGGTCGGCTATGGGGTAGGAAACCTTGGGGCAATCATTAAGACAGAAAATGGAGGAAATGACTGGCAGTTTATCAACAGCGGCATTGACACAGATTTTTCAGCCATTGCTTTCAATCGCAATAATCCGCTAATCGGTGTGGTGTCCGGTAAGAATGGCACCATCCTACGAACAATAAACGGAGGGTTGACATTTATTCAGGCAGCTAGCCGAACCACGCAAGATATCCATGCCCTGGCATTTCGGCAGGAAACCAACAACGTATTTTTCGTGGCGAATAGCGGCTTCTTGGTCTCTTCAGCAAATTCAGGCGCTTCATGGACTATCCGACTTTCAGGTAGGTCCACAGACTTTACAGCTGTTCAGTTCACCTCTGATGTCAGGGGGTATATCACTGGTAAAAATGGATTGGTCCTTTTGACTGGAAATGGAGGGACCACCTATGTAGACAGATCCAGACCACTTTCACTGGCTTTCAAAGCACTTCATTTTGTCACAGCAGGTGCAGGATACGTTTCCGGTGAAAACGGCAATATCATCAGCACAACCAATTCCGGGGCAAACTGGACCACACTTAATCCGGGAACCAACCGAAGCATTAACGGCCTATTCTTCTTTGATGTCAACCGCGGATTTGCTGTGGGCGACCGTGGATATATTGCTACTACAATAAATCGCGGTGTTAACTGGTCCACTGTCAGTTCTGGAGAAAATATGCTCGATTTCAATGCCATCACCTTCTTTGAACCGAACGAAGGGATCATCATCGGCAACGGGGGATATGTTTCCCGGACGGAAAATGGAACCAGCTGGTCCAGGGTAAACTTACCTACCGCCGCACCGCTCAACGCCATAACGACGCTGGATGAAAACAATGCCATCCTTGTAGGCGATCAAGGGACGATTTTTAAGACCGCAAATCGGGGACGCCAATGGCAGCGGGTCAATGCCGGATTTCAGGAAGATCTGACCGGGGTAGATTTTTTGGACGAATCGGTAGGATTTATTACAGGCACCAACGGCCTTATGATCCGAACTTTTGACGGAGGACTTACTTGGGAACGACTGGCTACTGGAACATTTCAAAATCTGACGGGAATCAGTTTTGGAGATCTGAATGTGGGATATGCCATTGGTGAAAAAGGCCTGCTCTTTCAATACACCTGTCAAGTACCCCAGCAACCTACAAACATTTTTGGTGAAAGCAACATCTGCTTAAGCCAGCAGATCTATACCATTCAGCAAGGAGAAGAACCCGGCACCACTTATGAGTGGCGCGTAGATGGCGGTACGATCCTTGAAGGTCAAGGGACTAACCGCACTGTCATACGCTGGGACATAGCAGGTCGGAATGCTGTGATGGTCCGAGGTCAGAATACCTGTGGCAACGGACCCACTTCTGCACTCGAAGTGGTTGTCTCAACACAGCCGAGACAGGCACCACCGATCCAGGGAGAAGGTGTCAGCTGCCTCAATACCAGGAATGAATTCTACGTAGATTCTATTCCCGGTACAGAATACGTGTGGTCCGCAACGGGAGGGATCGTCCGCGGGGGGCAGGGTTCCCCACATATCGAGGTAGAATGGACCAGCTTAGGCAATCATACCCTAAGTGTTTCTACAAGAAATCCATGCGGACAAGGACCAACTTCCCAAAAAGCCATCCGGGTAATTACAGTTCCCGTCCGGCCGGGTGCCATCACTGGAAACAGTAGGGTAGGACTTCAACAGGTTGATTATGAAATTGCCACAATGCCAGATATCAATTACCAGTGGTCTCCCGGCGGGGGAGGCGCAGTTGTCAGCGGTCAGGGAACAGGTAAAGTTCGGGTGGCTTGGGAAAACCAAGGTGATTTCAATCTATCCGTCACCCCTATGAACGAATGCGATTCCGGACCGGGTCAGACACTTGCTGTCAATGTCAACTTAATAACATCGCTACCAGAAACCTACAGCCATGAAAGCAATTTCATTGTCTTTCCAAATCCTTCACAGGGAAATATTGAAATCTCACTTAAAGGTATATCCCAATTGCGCGAGTTTAAAATTTACAACATGTTGGGACAGGAAGTAAGAGCTGTTTCCATACAAAATGGACAGCAGCTTTTCAGCTTTCAAAACCTCCCTAAAGGACTCTTGACGGTGGTGTTGAAAACACGGACAGAGGAATATACCAAAACCATCTGGGTGAAGTAAGAATCTGGATTCAATTGTTTGTCAAACTGGCAATACAATCATCTAGTTAGATTATTTCCGATATCGATTCTCGTTTCAAATCTAGGATGTCAGATCAACCGTTTTTGGGGTTTTGGCGGGAATGGGTTGGCCTTATTGGGGGGCATGCGGCCAAAACGGTGAGAATTGCGTTATTTTACCCTGGGTTGAAACCCAAGGCTATCAATCGGCCACTCCGCTGGAGTTTTTGAGGAAGGTTGGTTTACGAAAGATTGGTTCTTGGGTGAAATTTAGACAACTTGTTGATTGGGTTTCATGGTTGCAAATTAAAGGGTTGAAACCCAGGGCTATCAATCGGCCAATCCGCTGGGGTTTTTGAGGAAGGTTGTTTTACGAAAGATTGGTTCTTGGGTGGAATTTAGACAAATTGTTGATTGGGTATTTTGGTCGCAAATAAAAGTGTAAAAACAATCGAACTCAGGGTACTAATTCTCTTTCCTCATTAGTTTGCCTCAATAGTCGAACTCAGGATAAGAAAAACACTGAAGAATCAGGACATGGATAAACGGAGGTTCCTCCGGAATTTTGCCTGTTTTCGGCGAACAGTTTACCAGCCACCACCTCCACCACCGCCGCCACCGCCACCGGATCTACCGCCTCCACCACTGCCAGACTTCGATCCCGGAGCAGCAGCAGCGCTATTGAGCACACTGCTAAAAGTCCGTCCCAACCCCTTGGAAAATCCTCCAATAGCTCCCGCATTGAAAGCACTCCCGGCATACCATAAAGGAACATAGCCCATAGATCTACCGGTTCTACCTGAAGTTATCTCCAAGACGGATAGGCTCTTTTCAAAACTTTTACCCCAAGCTTCTCCCACACCGAGCGCAAGGGCGTAGGGTAAATATTTTTCAAACAGCTCCGGAGTAAGCCCCGGAGGATTCATCTGCTGTATTTGAGGCTTTTCTGCTGCATTCAGGTACATCCTGAACCCTTCTATTTCATCCATGATCTCCCTACCTTTTACAGTAGGTGCCTTCATAAGATAGAAAAAAATATAATTGATTACGCCCAGAATCATAAAAAGCCCCAACAAACCATACTCAAATTTCACTCCAAAGTTAAAATACAAAAATACTGGAACAGCCAGAAATACAGCAATAGAAACCAAACTTCCGATTAGCGTGAAAGCTTTCACCCTTTCTCCCTGCTGTAGCTCATAGATTTTTATGAAAAGATTGGAAACCACTCCAGACAGTAGGAGGGTAATTATAATTGTCATTATCAGAAAAACCCTTTCTTCCTCAAACCTTAGTGGAAACGTGGCCTTCAGGGATAAAATAGCTGTTGCGATAAAAATCAAAACCCCGGGGACCAGCCAAAGATAGTTCAACTGAAAGTAACCTTTTTGATACGTTGAATTGAGGTGATCCTGCACAGCTTTTAAGGCTCCCCCAATCTTTAGATGCTCCTTTTGATCCAGGGTGATTACCGTGTTTTCCGCAGGAAAGAGGGCGTTTACCACACTTCTTTCCATTTGATCCATGGATTCCTCTTCTTTGGTCAATAACTGCAAAATATACCTGCCTCGCTTTTCTTCCACAATTTTAATTATTCCTTTGGTAGCCAATTGAATCATCGCGGCGGTAAAAGCGGTCTGATCAAAACCCATGTGGTAAATATATCGGGTCGCAGCTGCATCCAGTCCTTTTGGTGTCTCAAACTGCGGATAGATTCCTCCCTTCTTTGGGTCTCGTCCGACCTTGTTCCATGCAAAAAGGTAGTACCCAAAGCCGACTAACAGCCCTAAAAACATTATCAAAATACCCAGATTGTCCCCAAAAAATTGCCGGCTTCGGTCCATAGCCGTGGGTGCATCCACAATACCTTTTGGCCAGGCAACAGCCACGGTTAAGGCTTCACGGGGGTCTAATGATCCATTGAGTGTTACCACAAGCGTTTCGCCTCCCTCTTGACGGATATCACAGTCACACCCTGTACTTCCCAAAGGACCGGAGTAGGCCGCATACTGGAGAATTTCCGCTCCGGTAGGTAATTTAATACGGGCAGTTGCTTTTCGGATAGGGAAAGCCCAACTGTCACCGATCACATTCCAATAAAGTTCGTCATACTCCTCAAAAAAACCAATCTGCCTGTTGGTCGAATATGCAATAGTATATGTATATGTTCCTCTGTCTAAGATCACATTTGGATCACCAATGCGGATAATCCTAAAATCGCCTTCTGTCAACACTTCAAAGGGTTCGGGGTTTCCGTCCTTCAAGACCTCCTGCACCTCAAATCCTACCTGAACCCGGTTGTTATATTTGTCCCGATAGATGACGGGAAAGGTGCGGAAGATTCCACGCTGAATTTCGTTTTGAAGGCTGTTGACCGTAATGGTTTCCTTGACCCGCAAGGAGCCATCTACCAGGACTTCAATATCACTGATATATTCCAAGATTTCTTCCTGATCTTGTGCAAGTACCCAGAAGGAGGACAAAAATGTAAAGAGAAGGATAAGTAGCTTTCTCATATTCATTAAAGGTTAACTTGGGGAACACTTCCTTCTGCTTCACTTCCCAAGCTGAAAAAAGCTTTCTTTTCAAACGTAAACATACGGGCAATGAGATTAGAAGGGAAGGTTTCAATCTTGGTATTTAGCTCACGGACTGTCCCGTTATAGTACCTTCGGGCTTTTTGAAGGGTGTTTTCAACAACAGAAAGTTCCTTTTGCAGTTCCAGAAAATTGGTGTTTGCTTTTAGCTCGGGGTAGGCCTCTGCCACGATCATCAGTTTACGGAGGGATTGGGTTAACGCGGCCTCGGTTTCCCCCTGCTCCTGCACGGTATGCGGCTTGAGTGCCTCACTTCTTATCTTGGCAACCTCCTCGAAGAGTGCTTTTTCATGGGCGGCGTAGGCTTTGACGGTATTCACCAAGTTGGGAACTAAGTCGGCGCGCCTTTTAAGTTGTACATCTATCCCGCTCCAGCCTTCATCGGCAAGGTTTCGCAGACGTACCAATTGATTATAAAAGATAACAATGGCAATCGCCAATACCAACAAAATCACAAGTAAACCAATCATTTGGGATAATTTAAAAGTGTCCAAAATAAGAATCCAAATCGAAAATACTAAAAAAAGCAGCAAAAAAAAAGGGACCAAAAGGTCCCTTTCTGAAATCAGCTCTTTCTTGGCCTGATTTTCTCTTTTATCTTGGCAGATTTACCCTGACGTCCTCTCAGGTAGAACAGCCTGGCCCTTCTTACCCTACCTTCTCTCAGCAACTCGATTTTGTCGAGGGCGGGGGAAATGATTGGGAAAATACGCTCAACACCAATACCATTGGAGATTTTCCTTACGGTAAAGGTTTCACCATTTGTATTGGGGTTTTTTCGTTGGATCACAGTGCCTTGGAACTGCTGAATACGTTCTTTGTTACCTTCCGTGATTTTCACGTGTACATTTATCGTATCTCCGGCCTTAAAAGATGGAAACTTGGACCTTGCGTCCTTGTATTCCTCTTCTACGATTTTAAGTAGTTCGCTCATTGCTTTAATATTTTTGCGTATCGCGTTTAAATTGCCGTGAAAGCAATATGTGTTTACTTTATTAATTCTTTGTATTTATGCTATCGCCGCTTTTTGCTTGCTTTTTTTCAATCAGCAGATCAGGCCTGCGAACCTGTGTGCGGCGAACCGACTCGTCAAATCTCCAGGTTTCAATCTTGGCTGCATGTCCTGAGAGCAAAACATCCGGCACCTTCATCCCCCCGTATTCTGCGGGTCTGGTGTATACCGGAGGTGCCAACAAGCCATCCTGAAAGGAATCTGTCAAGGCTGAAGTCTCATCATTGAGTACTCCGGGTATAAGCCGGATGATCGCATCTGAGACCACCGCGGCGGCCAGTTCCCCTCCCGAAAGTACGTAATCGCCCACGCTAATCTCACGGGTGATAAAATGCTGCCTTACTCGCTCGTCCACTCCTTTATAATGACCACAGAGAATGATTAGGTTTTTCTTGAGTGATAGCTGATTGGCCATCGACTGCCGGAAGGTTTCCCCATCTGGACTCATATAGATCACTTCATCGTAGTCCCTTTCTTTTTGTAGGGACAGGATGCAGTTGGCGATCGGCTCTATCATCATGACCATGCCGGCACCTCCGCCAAAGGCGTAGTCGTCTACGCTCCTTTGCTTTCCGGTAGCGAAATGTCTCAGGTTATGTACCACCACTTTTGCCAGGCCTTTGTCTTCTGCCCTTTTCAGGATGGAATGGTCAAAGGGTCCTTTCAACAGTTCCGGCACCACCGTGATGATATCAATGCGCATTTTAATCGTTCAGGTATATGTCAAGTAAGCCCTCGGGCAAGCGACAGAAAACTTTTTTCGCTGTCTTATCCACTTTCTGGATGATTCCATCTTGAATGGGTATCAGGACTTCTTTTTCCCGGTATTGCATCCCAATCAGGTCCTGAGTTTCCAAGTCATAGATGACCGTTACCTCTCCAAGCTCTCCGAGTTCCTCATCGATAACCTGGCATCCCACCAGATCATGGAAGTAATATTGGTCTTCACTGAGTTCGGGCAGCTCTTTGAGTGGAAGATAGAGCGCTGTTCCCACCAGGGCTTTCACCTGATCGACATGGTCAAATTCCTCAAACTTGGCCAAAAACCGGTTATTTGGCTGAGGCACGAGGTGCTCCAGAAAATGCGGGATCAGGCGGTTGCTTTTTTCTACGAACAAATGCTTGATTTCTTCGTAATCTTCAGGAAAATCCACATCCAAAACCACCACTACCTCTCCATGGAGTCCATGAACTTTGGCTATATAGCCCAATTGAAAACAATTGTCTTTGTTCATGGTATCGGGTCAGTTATGCTTTATCTTCTCCTTCTTCGGCAGCAGGAGCTTCCGGAGCTTTTTCAGCGGCAGGAGCCTCTTCAGCGGGAGGAGCTACAGCAACAGGAGCTTCAGCGGCCTTGGCCTTGGCTTCAGCAGCTACTACTGCGGCAATAGCATCATCTTCTCTTTTCTTGATGGCATCAAGCCTTGCCTGATTCTTGGCGACTTCCGCGGCAAAAGCATCCTTTTTAGCGGTGTCTTTTGCCTGGGAGATTTTGTCCATTTTACTGGCTATTGCCTCCTCCTTGGTGTCTAACCACGCCTGGAATTTTTCGTCTGCCTGTTCTTGGCTGATCGCTTCTTTCAGGACACCAATCTGAAGGTGCTTTTTCAGCATCACACCCCGATAGGAAAGCATCGCCTTTACCGTATCGGTAGGCTGTGCTCCGTTCAGCAGCCACTTTAAGGCCCTGTCGTTGTTGATACTGATAGTTGCGGGGTCAGTGTTCGGATTGTATGATCCGATTTTCTCGATAAAGCGTCCATCTCGTGGAGCTCTTGCATCAGCTACTACTACGTCATAAATGGCCATTTTTTTTCGGCCTCTACGCGCTAATCTGATTTTTACTGCCATATTCTATTGATATTTAGTGAATTGATGGATCCCGTCCATCCGTTTTTTTGGACTGCAAAGATAGCTGAATAAAATTAAAAAGAATAATATCCCTTTACTATATTTGCGCAAATGGGGATTTATGTTTTAACTTGCAACGTTGTTTGGAAATTCTGTACGGCACTATATGGGCAATCGCCTTCGCAAGACGAAGAACCGTGGTTTTTAAATGGATTTTGGTCCCATAGTTCAATTGATAGAATACCTGTATACAGGACTAATTTGGTCCCGTAGTTCAACGGATAGAATAGAAGTTTCCTAAACTTTAGATACAAGTTCGATTCTTGTCGGGACTACACGAAAGCACTAATATGAAAATATTAGTGCTTTTTTTGGTTTTAACACCGGAAAGGGAAGTTTCAGAAGTAATTTCGCAAAGCATTCGTCAGAAAAGCTGTGGGAAAAAATCTCAACTCCTTTAAAGTCAAAAACTACAAATTTTTCTGCTTCAAGAAGTGATTCTATTTGCACACGAATTTCTTCCATAGATCAGGAAAGGGCATCTGAGCACTTTCTTCCAACAAGTCACTTCTGATTTCCTGCAGGTATTCCCGAATCAATCCTAAGTCCAAATCACCGAGCGTGGCATGATTATTCACCCGATCATCAAAAGGTATTCTGGCAGTTAGTCCCAAAAGCCTTCTTTGGTTGTCCCCTTGAGCTGCAATGCTTCGTTATCCGATTCGCACATAATGACTCCATCAGTCAGATAAATTAGTGGCTCAAAATCAATGTTTTAATTCTTTTTTCCGAATTCGAGTCAAACAAAGAAAAATTTACAATCAGCAAGTTTAGTTTGCGGTTTTTCATTTTCCCCAAATTGAGCGCTTTTTGAACCCTTCGTAATCAAGACTAATCAGACTTTGGAAACTGCCTAGCTGATTTTCTAAAATATGAGGCCTTAGTGAGCTCATTTAATTTTTCAATTATCTCGCTCACTGGGATTTCAGATGATGAATTGTAAAAGATCCGAATGGTTAAGAAAAGATTTATGAACGCCCGGGGGCTTTTAATGATTGGGGGATATGGTCAGAGGATGTACCCCAGAGACTTTTTTGTGCTGAATCCACTGAAGCGCTTTCTTGCTAAGAAAGCCCATCACCTTGCGTGGTGGATAGAAATGATCTTCCCAGAGCCAAGTCGTAAAGCCATTGGAATAGAAAATAACTGGACGCTGCCCGTATTTTTTCTCCAAACCATCCGCATACAGCTTGGCCTGATGCTTAGCATTTTCAGGACTTTTGATCGTTTTCTTGGCTTCAATGACTGCCAGCGGCTTGTGGTCATCATCCCAAAGTACATAGTCCGCCTTGCCCCGGCCGGATGGAATGCAGGCATCGGAAGTCCGGTGATCTCATATTCGCTGACAGCCCCGTCTTGCGGATCCCAACCCGCTTCCCGCGGCAGCACGTCGATCAATCGTATCCGTGTATCTTCTTCCGTCCAGTCTTCGGTCTTTATCTTTGCCGCTTCGCTCTTTTCCTCCCGCTTGGCTCTGAAGGCAGATCGCTCCGCATCAAAGGCTGCTCGCTCTTCCTGTAGCTGAAGGGTAAGTTTCTGCAATTTGGTTTTCTCATGCAGGATTTCTTCCTGAAGGTTTTGCTGTTCTTTTTGGGAAATAGCAGAATTTGATACAGGAATCAGCGTAACATCAAAGGGCTTCACATGTGGGATTTCATCCTGATAGTTTGCGGCGAGTTGGAGCAAAAAACCATAGAGCTGCTCGACTGCTGTCAGGACAGCTTCTTTGGTAATGCTTTCCCTATTTCGGTGTGCCGCTTTGTTTCCTATTGGCTCGATGGTAAAAAGCGACAAATACATGTCCGCATCATCTACCAGATCCCGGAATGCCGATTCATTCATCAACTCATCCAATGTCAGAAAACGCCGGCCATTTAGCTGACGCAATTGCGCCAAGGAGGGCAGGCTATCGTCATGATCATAGAGCCAGTAAACCGCATGCTCCAATCCCAAGCGACTATAAAATACCGAAATCCGTATATCAGAAAACACATACTTCTCTGCTCAGAACCTTTAATTTAAAAAAAATTCCATCACGTTCGATTTTAGTCATAATGGTATTTATACACCAAGCAAAAAGCCTACGGAGGACTATTTTCCTCCGTAGGCCTTGTGTGGTTAAGTTTGTTAACTTATAACTAGCGCACCACAAAATCATTATCGCTTTACTTCTTTCCGAATGTTATTCCCTGCCACTCATCGGTACGGAATGGATCGGCTGGCAAGCCTTCTTGATTGTAGATATTGACATCGTCGGGATTATCTGCCCAGCCGTAGCGTACAGCCACCGGGTTGGAGATAGCACTTGTCTCCAGGATAATATCGTTGCCATCCTGACGGCCCATGACCCAATGAAAAACCTTATCGGCACCAGCCACGGCAAAACCCTTGGCATAACCGTATTTATCTTTTACTAAGAGGCCGGAACCCACCTGATCAAAGCTAACCCGGACGGTATTGCCTTCTACCTTCATGGATTTGAAGGTGGGTCCGCTGTGAACTACATCCAGTCCATAGGCGACTTTCTTGGCAGAGGTTGCCAGACGTTGTCCTACTGTCCATTTGTCCCGGGGATGGATGTCGTTGGCTTCGCCTTTGTCTATGATGACTGCCTGCCCGGTGTTCTGCAGGGAAAGTGCCATGGTCTGGGCTTCGCGAAGCTCTGCCCAGTCGCTGTCCTCCGGATTATCTTTGGGCTGCTTGAAATTGGCCAGTTGGACCCATAAGAAAGGAAAATCTCCTTGACCCCAG
>JBBQXZ010000008.1:0-41359 GCA_038209145.1 Cytophagales bacterium
CTCCCTGTATGCCATTATTCTCCAAGGCATAAACAAACATTTCTGCCAAATCCCGAATGTGAATCCAACTCATGTATTGTTTTCCATCGCCCAAGGGCGCTGCAACCGGAGGCTTTAGCATTTCTTGCAAGGCGCCCCCATCTTTGGCCAATACAATTCCTATGCGGAGTTTGACTGTTCGGATACCTAAAGTAGAAAATTTTTCAGATTCTGTCTCCCATTTTTTTACCACACGGGCCAAAAAATCATTACCCGGTGGATTTCCTTCATATTGAAGTTCATCTTCGGTGCTCATTCCATAATATCCCACAGCGCTGGCGGCAATGATTACCTCAGGCTTTTTTCCCATCGTCTTTAAGTGGTCATATAAAAGCAACGTTGACAATACCCTACTGGAAATAATTTTTCGCTTACGTTCTTCTGTCCAACGCTTCTCGGCAACACCCGCCCCAGCCAAATGAATGATCCCATCACACCAAGTCAAGGCAGAGGCATCCATTTTCTGTGCTTCCACATCCCAAAAAAATGACTTCTGCCTGTTTTTATCCGGACTTCTGCTTAGCCAGGCAACTTGAAACCCCTTTTTTTGCAATACTTTCGTAATTTCTTTTCCAATCAAACCGGATCCCCCGGTAATCAATATATTCTTCATAAGTCCGCTCTGTTTTATGGTACCACTTCAATAGGGTCACCTTCTAATACCGTCACATTTAAATTAAACTCAAAAAGCATTCCACCTATGGCTGAAAACGGAAATTAACTTTAGGCAAAAGAAATGAGTTACAATCACACCTCATTTTTTAGAGTTGGTTGAGAAATAAACGCAGAATTTTCAATTATGGCAAAGGTATTTTTATCTTTGAATGTGGTGATGGGGTTTAACCTTAAAACAGGTTCAAAATTTGTTTTAAAAATCACCAATTTTTTGGTCGGTGACTCCTACTTCAATTTATACCAGGCTCAAGGCTTAAGAAATGGATAAAATGTATTTTGCCCAATCACTTATTTAACTTATGTTGAAGAGGATTTATGCCACCCTAAAGAAATTCGTATTTTCTGAATTTACTCCCAGTGTGCTGTTTACGGTAAAATGGCTGTTTATGGCTATTGTCGTAGGTATGCTAGCCGGGTCCGCCTCCGCCATTTTCCTCATATCTCTAACTTGGGTAACCAACTTTCGGGAAAACAACCTGTGGATCATTGCCCTTTTGCCATTGGGAGGATTTCTTATAGGGTATACGTATCATCGGTTTGGGGAATCCGTCGTAAAAGGAAGCAACCAGCTTTTGGAGGAATTCTACAATCCCCTTCGGGTAATTCCTTTTCGCATGGCCCCTTTGGTACTTTTAGGAACCTTAATGACCCACCTGGTGGGAGGATCTGCCGGGCGGGAAGGAACAGCTGTACAAATGGGAGGAGCCATCGCCGATCAATTTACCAAATGGTTCAGATTAAACGCGCAAGACCGGAAGATATTGATTACCATGGGTGTGGCAGCTGGTTTTGCTTCCGTATTTGGAACTCCCCTAGCCGGGGCAGTCTTTGCACTGGAGTGGCTTCTGGTTGGTCGCATTCGATATGAGTCGATCTTACCTTCCTTTTTGGCCGCCTATGTGGCTCACTATGCCTGCGCTATCTTATGGATGGTTTCACATACCCATTATGAGATACCATTTATACCTGAGTTGGATCTAATCAACCTATTGTGGATTATACCCTCAGGAATTTGTTTTGGATTAGCCGGCCGGGTATTTGCAAAAGCTATCCATTTCTGGGGAACTTTCTTTACGACAAAAATCACTTATCCACCCCTTAGACCAGTAGTTGGAGGTATTTTGATTGCGGTCTTTGTGTACCTCACTGGTACTACCAAATACATTGGACTAGGTATTCCAACCATACTGGATGCATTTTCGGAAAATCTGCCCTGGTATGATTTTTTGGTGAAAATCGGAACTACATACCTTACCCTAGGAGCAGGATTTAAGGGAGGGGAAGTGACACCGCTCTTCTACACCGGAGCCACACTTGGCAACGCCCTGTCAGGCATTATTCCCCTTCCTGTCGCACTTCTTGCCGGGATGGGATTTGTGGGCGTTTTTTCTGGAGCTACAAACACGCCTTTGGCATGCACCCTGATGGGAATTGAACTTTTTGGTGCCTCATCAGGAACCTACATAGGCCTAGCCTGCGTGGTGGCATACTTGTTTAGTGGACATACCGGTATTTATAAGTCCCAAATTATAGGATCACCGAAGAACGACAAGCAGCTGTCTGATAAGGGTAAAATGGTCGGAAAGCTTAATAAGAACCCTGAAAGTGATGAATTACGGTAGCCGTAAACCTTATAACCTAATCATTTATCATCCTGAAGTATTTTCTTTAAAAAGCAGAAAACCCCAAGGACTTGATGCCCTCGGGGTTTCAATTCTTTTATCTCAATTCTATTTACTACTGCTTAGAGCTTCGGCTCCAGCTACAATTTCCAAAATCTCATTGGTAATAGCTGCCTGTCTGGTTCTGTTATATACCAATTTCAATTCCTTGAGTAAATCGTTGGCATTTTCAGTTGCCTTATCCATTGCTGTCATGCGGGCACCATGCTCGGCCGCGTTACTGTCCAATATAGCTTTGTAAAACTGTATCTTCAAGGAATTGGGAACCAACTCTTCTAGGATATATTCCCTGGAAGGCTCTACGATATAGTCCACCTGATTGGTGATGGAATCCCCCGTATCCTTTTTTTCAATAGGCAAAAACTGCTCTCGCTGCACAATTTGGGTTGCTACGTTTTTGAATTCGTTGTAAACCAAAACCACTCTATCAAACAATCCATTTTCAAACCCAGCCATGGCATATTCCGCAGCCTTCTTCACAGTATCAAAAGTTACATCCAAAAATAAAGATGAATAATCAGTAACAAGTGGCAATTCTCGTTTTTTGAAAAATTCAAGTGATTTCTTTCCAATAGGCATCACCGTAACATTTTTCCCCGCAAAATCCGTTTCAAACATGAAAGCAGTAGCCTTAAGGACATTGGAGTTAAAGGCACCACAAAGTCCCTTATCAGAGGTGATTGGGATTACCAATACATTCTCCACAGGCCTTTCTTGCGCATATACGATATCCGTACTTCCTTCCGTTCCTGAGGAGATAGCATTGAGTATAGCAGTCAGCTTTTGAGAATAAGGCCTCATTTGGACGATCTTTTCCTGCGCCCTTCTCAATTTGGCAGCAGCGACCATTTTCATCGCCCTTGTAATCTGCTGCGTAGAGCTGACTGAATTTATTCTTTCTTTTACTTCTTTAAGATTCGCCATGTTTTACTGCTATGCGGTTTTATAACTCCCAAAATCCCTGATAACAGAAAATATCAAGCTTTAGCATATTTGGGAGCCAGCTCATTGACAGCTTTTTTCAGCAATTCTCCTGCTGTATCCATGTCTCCTTTTTTGATAGCTGTAAGCGCTTCCTGATATTGGGCGTTGATCAAGTTGTAGAAATCGCTTTCGAATGCCTTTACATTTTCTACCGGAATTTTATCTAAGAATCCTTTGGTAGACAAGTAAATAATGGCCACTTGCAATTCAACCCGAACTGGGGAGTATTGCTTCTGTTTTAGAATTTCCTGGTTTCTTCGACCTCTTTCGATGGTCCGCTTCGTTGTAGGGTCAAGATCAGATCCGAATTTAGAGAAGGCTTCCAATTCCCGGAATTGTGCCTGATCCAGCTTCAAGGTTCCTGCCACTTTTTTCATGGCTTTAATCTGTGCGTTACCACCCACTCGGGATACGGAAATACCTACGTTTATCGCAGGACGAATCCCGGAGTTAAACAAGTTGGTTTCCAAGAATATCTGGCCGTCTGTAATGGAAATTACGTTGGTAGGGATATAGGCAGAAACATCACCAGCCTGTGTTTCGATGATAGGTAGTGCAGTCAAAGATCCGCCACCTTTGACCAGGTGTTTGATCGATTCCGGCAGATCATTCATTTGCCTGGCGATATCATCCGAGGCATTGATTTTCGCAGCTCTTTCAAGTAGTCTGGAGTGAAGGTAGAAGACATCACCCGGATAGGCTTCACGTCCCGGAGGTCTTCTCAATAGCAAAGATACTTCCCGGTAGGCAACAGCCTGCTTGGAAAGGTCATCATAAACTACCAAAGCAGGCCTTCCGGTATCCCGAAAAAATTCACCGATCGCCGCACCGGTAAAAGGGGCAAAGAATTGCATGGGAGCAGGATCGGCAGCTGATGCGCAAACGATTACAGTATACGGAAGCGCTCCACCTTTTTCAAAAGCAGCCACTACGTTTGCTACAGTAGAAGCCTTCTGACCTATGGCTACATAGATACAAAAAACAGTCTCTCCACGCTCATAAAATTCTTTTTGGTTTAATATCGCATCAATGGCAACGGCTGTTTTACCAGTCTGACGGTCACCGATGATCAATTCCCTTTGTCCTCTTCCGATAGGAATCATGGCGTCAATGGACTTGATACCCGTCTGAAGTGGTTCGTTTACAGGTTGACGGTAGATTACTCCCGGGGATTTTCTTTCCAAAGGCATTTCGTACAATTCGCCCAAAAGAGGACCTTTGCCATCGATGGGTATACCCAACGTGTCCACAACACGCCCAAGCATCCCTTCGCCTACCATCAGGGAGGCTATCTGACGTGTTCTTTTGACTACGTCTCCTTCTTTTACAGTTTTGGAGTCACCAAATAAAACCGCACCCACATTATCTTCTTCCAAATTCAAGACCATGGCTTTCATGCCACTCTCAAACTCTATCAACTCACCGGCCTGAACTTTGGAAAGTCCATAAATGCGGGCAACACCATCACCTACTTGCAGGACGGTACCCATTTCTTCCAGTTCGGCATGAGTTCTTGCCCCAGAAAGTTGCTCTTTCAGGATCGCCGAAACTTCATCAGGTCTTACATCTGCCATTATTATATTTGATTATATAGTAGTTACTATGTTCAATAATATTTTTTCTCGTAAAGATTCTCCGTAAATTCCAGCTTCAGTTTTCGCAGTTGACCACTGATGGATTCATCGAGTTGCCTGTCATCTATCTTGAGGATATATCCTCCGATGAGCTTTTCGTTGATCTTCTCCCTGAGTTCTACTTTATCTTTTCCTGATATCTCTTTGACAATACTTTTAAACTCAGCTCTCAAGACATCATCAAGCGGAAAGGTGGTAGTTACTTCGGCCTGTTGTATTCCCTTGTGTTGGTTATATTGCTTGTGAAATTCCCTGGCAATACTTGGCAAATAGGATTCCCTACCTTTTTCGGAAACCAACTTGAAAAATGAGGAGGTAAGCTCAGAAGTTTTGGTTCCAAACAGCGCATTGATCACCGAAAGTTTTTTCTCAGATCCTACAATGGGACTTTTGATCAAGGAGGCGAATTCAAAACTGACATGTTCCACTTCCAAAAACAAGTTCATATCCGCATGTACAACATCCAGAATATCCCTTTCTACAGCTAATTCAAACAGGGATTTGGCATATCGGGAAGCAACTCTTAATTCTGACATTCCTTAATTAAGTTTAATGTCTTTTATAAATTCTTCTACCAATTGCTTTTGTTCGGGTACTTCCGATAAGTTTTTTCGGAGAAGTTTTTCAGCAATAACAAGAGAGATTTCCGCCACTTGGATTTTGACATCCATCAAGGCTGCTTCTTTCTCCGTTTGGATGATTGCTTTGGCATCTTGGATCATTTTAGCTCCTTGAATGACTGCCTCATCTTTTGCCTGCTCCATGATTTTAGCGGCATATTCATTGGCTGATTTAAGTATCACGTCACGTTCGATCCTGGCTTCCTGAAGTAATTTTTCATTTTCCGCTACCAGGCCCTGCATGTCTTTACGTGCCTTTTCGGCAGCATACAAGGCGGTTTCGATAGTGCCTTCCCTTTCTTCTAAGGCAGAAAGAATAGGTCTCCAGGCATATTTGGCAAGTATTAAAAAGAGAATGGCAAATCCTATCGTTTGCCAGATAATCAAACCTAAATCGGGACTTATCAGATCCATAGTTATTTTTTTACTTCGTGATTGTTCAACTGGAAAAAAGGGACCAACCTATCGTTGATCCCTGATTTTTTTAGAAGGTAAGGTTGCCATTAAGTGCAATCAGTAGGCATACTACGACTGCAAATAAAGAAACCACCTCAATAAGTGCTGCGATAATCAACATGGCTGTCTGGATTTTTCCGGCAGCTTCAGGCTGACGCGCAATACCTTCCATGGCCTGTCCACCGATACGACCGATACCTAGACCTGCGCCAATCGCCACAATTCCGGCACCAATACCAGCACCCATAAGTGCGAAACCGGCAGTCAATAATAATGAAGTTAACATACGTGTGATTTATTTATATAAAATTGAACAAAGAAATTCTTCTTTTAATGATGCGCTTCTTCATGCCCGTGTTCGGCAACAGCCGACCCTATATACATGGCCGAAAACAACGTAAATACATATGCCTGAATGGTTGCTACCAGCAATTCGATGAGATTGATAAATACCACCATCAGGGTGCTAGCCACACCCACTGCATATGAATCGAATACAAATATCAACCCGATAAAGCTGAGTATTACAATGTGTCCAGCTGTAATGGCCACAAACAGACGAACCGTCAACGCAAAAGGCTTGGTAAACAGGCCTATTATTTCTACCGGGACGATGATCAACAACAAAGGAAGAGGAACTCCAGGGGTGGCTACCACATGCTTCCAATATGCTTTGTTACCATTGAAATTGGTCACGAAGAAAGTAATTATGGCCAACGTGATCGTTACGGCAATATTTCCCGTAAGATTGGCCGCACCCGGCAAGAGCCCCATGAGGTTGCCTATCAAGATAAAGAAGAATAACGTAAGCAGGTAGGGGGTAAATTTCTTGTACTTGGGACCTATATTGGGTAAGGCGATTTCATCTCTTACAAACAATACGATAGGCTCCACAAAGGAAGCAATTCCTTTAGGTGCTTTATTCGGATTGCTTTTATAATGTTTGGAAGTCGAAAGCAACAGATAGAGTGTAATTGCCAAAACCAAAAAGAGCATGGCGACATTTTTAGTAATGGACAGGTCTATAAACCACCTGTTTTCGTCTATACTTTTAAGCTTATCGTATTCGTTGATGTAGTAGCCATTGTGCTCTTTCCCAAAAAGGTGGGTTTCCGGATCCAAAAAGTCTGATGAGGAATAGAATTCAAATCCTCTATCCGTTGAATAAATGATCACCGGAAGTTGCAACGCTATATGGGTATCGCCTGCGGTGGCAAAGTGCCAGACATGAGAATCCTTGATATGGTGCATGATAAAACTTGTTTCATCATCGTCACCACCGGAAGCTGCAAAAGCATTCTCAGAAAAAGTCAGAAAAAATACTGACAATAAGGCACTTAAGCATAGAATTTTGCGAACCATCAATATTAATTTTAACGCCTATTTGAAATGAAGGCGCAAATTAGTTATTAAGCTGTAGATATCAAACAATAAGTACAACAAATAAATAGTAAAGAAATTTATCACAAACCAAAGTAAATTTTTATCACCCCCCCACAATGCTACTAAAACAAAGGTAAGACTGACAAGTAATCGGAAAACTGTGCTACCTAAGATTATAGACACAGAATTTAATTTGTCTTTTTTTAGAAAATGTATGGAGGCCAAGCCGGAAATCACCGCTAGCAGGAAGTAAAAAAGAATCATGGCCCAGATTTTTTCATGGATCCAATTACCGGGGAAAGCCTGCTGAAGAAAATAAATCAGGCCTGCCAACAAGATCGTTCCTACGAGCAATTGCAACATGTGGGCTTTGGTAGGAGTCATACCTTAAATGGGGGTAGATTGGGCTTGGTTATTTTTTGCCTGAGTTATCTTTTGGGAGACTTTTAAACAATTGATAAAATGCCACTGCGGTAGAAAGTAAGCATCCTGTAAGTAACCAGACCGGGAAATTCCGGGAATTTTTTTGATCGAAATAATATCCCGCCCAAGTGCCAAGTGCAATGATAGCCATCATTTGGAACGCTACACCCATAAATCTGACATAATCGGGAGTTTTGTTGTCAGAAGAACTTTCCTTGTCAGTTGCCATCTGTCGGATTGGTAACGCTTAGTTGACGGAATCCTCTTCCAAGTTTCCCATGTTGCATTTACCATTCAGTTCCGCACCATTTTCTATGATTAGTTTTTTGGTAAAAATATCTCCAATGATCAATGCGGTCTTTCTTAGAAAAAGGGTTTCGGAGCAGCGAATTTCTCCTTTGACATGGCCTGAAATTTCCACTTCTTTGGCAAATAAATTGCCTGTTACTTGAGCAGATTCCCCTACAATAATTTTATTTTTAGACTCCAGCGACCCCTCCACATTTCCCTCGACACGTATATTTCCGGGAGTGGCAATATTTCCTACTATTATGGTACCCGCGGCAACCAAGTTGCTGGAAGTGACCATTTCAGTAGTATTTTTTTTTTCGTCTTTACTGCTTGCCATATTAATCAAAGGTAATGAATTCTTGCGGATTTAGCGGGTTGCCTTTGTACCAAAGCTCTAGGTGGAGATGCTGACCGGTGGTGAGTTCACCGGTGTTTCCAATAATGGATATTATCTCTCCGCCCCTAACAGCATCACCTACCGCCTTCAATATTACTGAATTATGCTTGTAAATGGAAATCAACTCATTGGAATGCTGCACGCCGACCACATAGCCAGTCTCCAGTGTCCATGAGGAAAAAATCACCGTCCCTTCGGCTATGGCTTTGACAGGCTCGTTTTCCGCAGCTACGATATCCACGCCAAAATGGCCTGATGCCGGGGTAAAACCACTTACTACAACTCCCTTGACGGCAGGAAAAAAGTAGGTATCGGAAAATGCACTGCTACTTATTTTTCCAAAACTGTTCTCATCCAAGGGCATACTTTCAAATTCACGTACCACACTAAGTGTCGCTTCACTATATTTATACAGATCAATCTCACCCCGCTTTACCTCAAGCTTGTTCTCCTCGAGTGGTTGGGGAAGTTCCTCGGGCAGCTCGTCCCCTGAAATAATTTGCTGAATATTCTTCACATAAAGATCCTTGGCTTCCACTTCCATGATTAGGGAATCGATAGCCTCTGATAGCGCATATATTTTAGCCGTATTTTCAGACTCAATATAGGCCGGGTCAAACCATCGGGCCAGAAGGGACTTGGAAAGTACCAAAGAAATCCCAAATGAGGTCATTAAAAGAAGGGATAACAATAAACCTATCTTTATCTTCGTAATACTAAATGAAGTGATTACAGAGAAATCCTCCTCCCTTCGGATGACGAAAAGAAATTTGGTCTCTATCCAATCGTTTAACTTTTGTTTTACGCTCAATTTAAATTTGTTTAAATAAATTAAATTCCACAAAAATAGGATATTAATGGAAGCATTCACATATTTATTTTAAAAGCGGTAATTTGTCCACCTGTAAAATGAATAAAGTTTTGAATAGAAAGGCATTTTTAGTCGCATACCTGCTAGGAGGGGTGCTGGTTTTTTCCTGCACGTCCCAAAAGGATACTTTTGTGAACAGGCTTTACCACAACACAACGGCAAGGTTCAACGCATATTACCTGGCAAAAGAAAAAATGGAAGAACTGGACCGGAAGGTGATGGAGGAATACGAAGAGGATTTTTCGCAAATCCTTCCCGTTTTTTATCCTTTGGATAGTGTCGTGATCAAAAGTAGCGAGGCACTTCTTGACGAAATCAGAGCCCTCTGCTCCAAGGCAATTGACTGGCACCGGATCAGCAACTGGGTAGATCCTTCTTATTTTTTGTTGGGAAAAGTGGATTATTACCTGGCGAATTTCGATGAGGCACAAAATACATTCAAATACCTAAACGTAAACAGCAAACAAAATAATGTCAGACATCTTTCCCTCATTCATTTACTCCGTTTATTTGTGGATTTGGAGAAATACGATGATGCGGTCTATGTGATGGATTACCTGTCCAAAGAAACCTACATCAGTGATCAAGACCGATATTTGTTGTACAAAACACTGGCCTACTACTATGAAGCCAAAGAGGAACAGGACATGGTTGCACCTGCCTTGTTCCGGGCCCTTGAATTTGCCGAAGACAAGAATGAAATTTCCAGGATCAATTTCATCTTGGGTCAATTGTATCAACGTGCGGGACTAGATGCTGTTGCCTACGAATATTACCAGAAGGCACTCACCGGAAGCCCCAATTACGAGCGTACTTTTTTTGCACAGCTGTTTTCGCAGCAGGTAGCCGAATTGGAAAAAAGCAAGGATTTCAGGAAGGTTAGAAGCTATTACGATGACCTGTATAAAGACCGAAAAAACGTTGAGTTTAGGGATGTGGTGCTTTTCGAAAAGGCCATGTTTGAATACAAGCAGGAAGAAATTCAGGAAAGTATCCGCTTACTTACCCTAGCCGCAAAGGAGCCAACGGAAAACCGAAGACAGAAGGGATATATTTATCAAAAACTGGCTGATATTTATCTTAGGGACAAAAATGATTACCTGACTACCAAATATTATTTGGACTCCGCATTGACGCAGTTTCGTGAGACAGACCGGAACTATGCCGATCTCGCTGCCCAAAAAGAAATCTTTGACAATTATGCCGTCAATTTTGAGTTGATTCAAAGAAATGACAGCCTTATCGCTTTGAGCAAGTTAACTCCGGAAGAGCAGGAAGCGTTTGTTGATGAGTTTTTGAAAAATGAAGAAGCGCGATTATTGCGTGAAGCAGATGCGGCTAAGTCCAATAAACAAAGCGGATCGTTTGACAATCTCCTAGCGTCGATAGGTGGGGCGTCTGGATCTACTTTTTATTGGGATAATCCCGCCGCAATCCAACAGGGAGCTATAGAATTTTCCCGGGTATGGGGTAAAAGAGACCTAACCGACCATTGGAGAAGAAGCAACAAAAGTTTCCAAGAATCCAATGTGGGTCAGCAGGATCAACCAAACAGTGAACCTTCGGCGAACTCGGCCGCAAATGGAGACCAACAAGAGGTTGGGCAATTGTCAGCTTTACCTGATAGGAATTCACTCCTTGGCCGTATACCCAAAGACGAATCCAGTATCAATACGATGTTGGATGAATTGGAAGATGCTTATTTTAATTTGGGAAAGTTGCTGTTCTTTGACCTTAAGGAACCACTAAAGGCAATAAACTACCTGGAAAAGCTTGTGACTCAATATCCCAGCACAATTAAAAAACCGGAGGCATACTATACCTTGTACTTGGCTTATAGTGAACTTGATGAAAATACAGCTCGTTATTCAAACCTGTTGAATGTGGAATTTCCTAATTCCCAATACACCAAGTCTGTGAACAATCCAGAGTCCGTTTCCGGTACCCAGGCCAATTTTGAATCCTCTAAGAATTACAGGCAAGCCTATCTCCTATACCAATCGAGCGAGTATGGGCAATCCAGAAGTATCATAAGAAATACGCTAGACGAATATCCCCTGTCAAAAAATACAGACCTGCTTCTCCTATTGGACATCATGATATCCGGAAAAACAGGGAATACGGATGAATTCGAGCAACGCTTAGAAACCTATATTTTAAATGCCAATGATCCCGAATTAATAAATTTGGCAAAGAATATGCTAAAGAATTTTGGGGGAAATGAATCTGATGCCTTAGCGGAAAATGCCTTAGCGTCCCAAGGGACACCAGAAGGAGAACTGGAAAATGATGAATTGCCAAGCGAAGCTCCAGAAACACCGGCTGAAGAGTCGCCTTACAGGATCAACCTAAATCAAACGCATGTATTTATCCTTGCCATTGAACCTAAAATTGCTTCTGAATCTAAAAACCTTACGGCAGATCTCGAAAACTTCCACTCCCAAAATTTCACCAATGACCGCCTCAGAACAGGAACTATCTCCCTTACAAGGGAAAGTACCATCGTAATCATCAGTCCTTTTTCCAATGCGGAAAAAGCTGCTAGATACAGGGAAGAGTTTTTGGGGAGTTTTAACACGGAAAATTTATCTGAAGAACTAAAAATGAGTAGTTTTGTGATTTCAATCGAAAACTTTCAGCAGTTAAACAAAAGAAAAGATATTGACGAATATAAGGCTTTCTTCAAAAAGTCTTAC
Organism: Cytophagales bacterium; assembly: GCA_038209145.1. Classification (GTDB taxonomy): domain Bacteria; phylum Bacteroidota; class Bacteroidia; order Cytophagales; family Cyclobacteriaceae; genus Lunatibacter. Next base: position 12,152 of record JBBQXZ010000008.1, read on the forward strand.
TGAACTAAAAATGGCCAAGAAAAAGAACACTATCTCCTCCGTTGATTTTGATAAAGTAATCCGGTATTTATGGGGAATTTTCATTGTAGGAACAGTTGGTTTTCTCCTATTTATAGCCGCCGTGAGCTCAGATTTTCTGGGCTTATATGGCGAAATGCCAGAATTCAAGTCACTTGAAAATCCAGATAGTGAGCTAGCTTCAGAGCTCTTTTCCAGCGATGGCTATATGCTGGGAAAATATTACCGTGAAAATAGAAGTCCTGTCACCTACAGCGAATTATCAAGAAATACCATCGATGCCCTTATCGCCACAGAAGATATCCGATTTGAAGATCACTCGGGAATCGACTTCAGGGGTCTTTCACGGGTCTTGTTCAAAACCATCCTTCTACGCCAAAAAAGTGCAGGTGGAGGAAGTACGTTAAGTCAACAAACAGCAAAAAACTTGTTTAAAACCCGTAGTAGGGACACCCAAGGCTTGCTGAATAAGGTGCCTGGATTGAATATGCTTATAATTAAGACAAAAGAATGGATCGTAGCTACCCAGTTGGAAAAGTCGTATACCAAAGATGAAATCCTGACCATGTACCTGAACACTTCTGACTTTGGTAGTAATGCATATGGCATCAAAACGGCAGCGAAGACTTTTTTCGATAAAGAGCCAAACGACTTGAATATTCAGGAATCGGCAACCTTGGTTGGACTTTTTAAGGCACCGTCCTTTTTTAGTCCCGTATTTAACCCTGAGAATTCCCTGCGAAGAAGAAATACTGTGTTGGATCAGATGAGAAAGTATGACTTCATTACCTTGGACCAATATGACTCCATTTCCAAATTGCCCATGGAATTGATTTATCAGGTTGAAAACCACAATCGCGGACTTGCGACTTATTTTAGGGAAGCAGTGAAAGCAGACCTGCTAAAGTGGACGCGTGAAAATCTCAAATCGGACGGAACAACCTATGATCTCTTTGGGGATGGATTGAGAATATATGCTACCATAGACAGCCGGATTCAACGGTATGCGGAAGACGCCATTCAAGATCATATGGCAGACCTGCAGAAGAAATTTGATGCAGAAGTTGGCAATAGGGAACCGTGGATAGACAACCGTGGAAAACCCATTGCGAATTTCATTGAAAATGCTGTGGTGCGTACCGATGCTTACCGAAATCTCAAAAGAAGGTATGAAAACGACGAGGACTCGATCCAATATAAGTTGAATGAAAAGAAAAGAATGCGAATTTTTTCCTGGGATAAGGGTGAAATCGACACACTGATGAGTACGATGGATTCCATGAGGCATTATAAAAAATTCCTCCAGGCAGGATTTGTATCCATGGACCCACACACAGGACACATCAAGGCGTGGGTTGGCGGAATAAACCACAAGCACTTCAAATATGACCACGTAAAGCAGGGAAAAAGACAGCCCGGTTCTACCTTCAAGCCATTTGTGTATGCCGCAGCCATTGAAAATGGCTATGGCCCATGTTACACGGTAATCGACCAACCCGTAGAAGTAAGTGTACCCAACCAACCTACATGGAGACCGAGTAACTCTAATGGCCAGTTTACATATGAACGGATGACTATCCGTAAGGCTATGGCTCAATCTGTAAACTCCGTGACGGCTTATATGATGAAAAAACTCAGTCCACGGGTTGTTGTTGAAACCGCCCATAGACTGGGAATTTCCAGTGACCTTGACGAAGTGCCTGCATTGGCGTTGGGAACAAGCGATGTTTCTATTATTGAGATGGCCGGTGCATTTGGGACGTTTGCCAACAAAGGGGAGCATATTACCCCAATATATATAGACCGCATTGAGGATAAAAACGGTAATGTCTTGCACCAGTTTATTCCCAAAAAGAAGCCCGCAATGAGTGAGGAACATTCCTACTTAATGCTGTACATGCTTCGGGGTGGTACAGAGGAGGAAGGCGGAACCAGCCAAGGGGTACCCTGGACGCTGCGAGACCAAGGCAATGAAATCGGAGGGAAAACAGGAACTACCCAGAATGCATCCGACGGATGGTATATGGCTGTGACCAAAGACCTTGTTAGTGGTGTTTGGGTAGGTGGAGATGATCGGGCTATCCACTTTCGAAGTTGGACAAGTGGTCAGGGATCCCGTACGGCGCGACCTATTTGGACAAATTTCATGGCCAAAGTATATGAAGATACATCATTGGGAATTACCAAAGGTCCTTTTCCGAGACCAGAAAGACCATTAAGCGTAGAAATTGATTGTTCCATGTATAACTTTGACCAAGACCAGTTTGAGGATTTTGAATACGACACGAATAGTACAGACTTCTAGTGTCTAGAGCTTGTATCTTCGCACATTCGCCCGGGCTTTGGCCTCCAACCCATGGAAGATAAACCTAATCTTGATTCCCCTTCCTACAGTACAGCTGAGTACCAACTTTTGCCAGACCATCCCGGTGTATATCGTTATTATAACCTGGGGGGAGACTTGATTTATGTTGGAAAAGCCAAAAGCTTAAAAAAGCGTGTAGCCAGCTATTTCGGCAACAGTGCCGGAATCAACCGAAAGACCAAGCGCATGGTGAAGGAAATCCAACGGATTGAATTTACGATGGTAAATTCGGAGTTTGATGCGCTCCTACTTGAAAATAACCTGATTAAGAAATCACAACCCAAATACAATATTTTACTAAAGGATGACAAGACTTATCCTTACCTGATACTGACGAAAGAATCCTTCCCACGGATATACGCCACCCGCAGGGTAATACCTTCAAAAGGCACCTATTTTGGTCCCTTCGCCAGTGTAAAAGGCATGAATAATGTGTTGGAACTTATCCGGTCCATATTCACCATTCGGACATGCAAGCTTGACCTCTCTCCCAGCAAACTGCGTGAAAATAAATATAAGGTTTGCCTGGAATACCACATAGGCAATTGCCTGGGGCCGTGTGAGGCATTTCAATCTGAAAAAGATTACCTGAATGAAATCGAACAGGCGAAACATATCTTAAAGGGAAACTTGGGAGTAGCCAAAAACCACTTCAAAGAAGCGATGCAGGAGGCTGCGGAAAAACTGGCTTTCGAATCGGCACAACGATACAAAGATAAATTGGACTTACTTGAAAAATACCAGGCAAAATCACTCGTCCTAAGTCCGTCAGTAAATAGTCTTGATGCTTTCTCCATTGTGAGTGATGATAAGTTTGCCTTCGTCAACTACCTGAGAATTAAAAACGGAGCACTTATATTGTCCAAAACGGTGGAACTGAAAAAGAAACTGGACGAAGAACCGGCAGAATTACTTTTGACAGCCATTATCCGGCTTAGGGACCAATTTCAGAGTGATGCCACGGAAATTGTTACAAATATACCCGTTGAGAGCGATGTAGAAGAGTTTCAAGTAAGTCAGCCAAAAATTGGCGACAAGAAAAAACTGATCGAGCTTTCTCTGAAAAATGCGCTCTATTACAAAAAAGAGAAAGCCTTAATGGCTGGAGAGAATCAGGATAAAAAGAACAGGGTACTCCGTCAATTGCAAAATGACCTTTCTCTATCTGAGCTTCCAGACCACATCGAATGCTTTGACAATTCAAATATCCAGGGAACCAGCCCCGTCGCAAGCATGGTTTGCTTTCTCAACGGTAAGCCAGCCAATAAAGAATACCGCCACTACCATATTAAAACGGTAGAGGGACCCAATGATTTTGCCAGCATGACTGAGATAGTAGGCCGGAGGTATAAGCGCATGTTGGAGGAGGAAAAACCACTTCCAAAGCTTATTGTAATTGATGGTGGAAAGGGGCAGTTATCTGCTTCTGTGGAAGCACTCCGAGGACTGGGAATATATGGGAAAATCCCGATCATTGGGATAGCAAAGCGATTGGAAGAAATTTATTTTCCCGAAGACAGCTACCCAATTTATATCGACAAGAAGTCAGAATCGCTCCGGCTGCTTCAACGGATACGGGATGAGGCACACCGGTTTGCTATAACCTTTCACAGGGATGTACGTAGCAAAAAGGCATTCGGAACGCAGCTTACAGATATAGCGGGTATCGGACCTGAAACTGCTGAAAAACTACTGACGCATTTCAAATCCGTGAGAAAAATTAAAGACGCTGAAATAGGGGCGTTAGAGACGCTCATCGGAAAGGACAAAACAGATAAGCTACTGAAACATCTTAAAAACTTGGGTAATGCCGAATAACAAAAAAGGCAGGCTTTCACCTGCCTATCCAAATTTTACCATTCCCAGAGATCATTTTCCCATTCGAGCAAACCATATTCAAATTCAAGTGATTTCAAATACGCCTGCATTCTTGCATTTGGACTGCTGTTGTCGACCATATCAGCGATTAAGGCATTATCTGAGTTGGTATATTTTCGAACGACAGATTTAAACAAACGCATGTCAAAAGCTTGATTGTATGGAATATTTTTTGAAGTATTTTGGAAGTTCAACCACTTTGCATCGGGATCATTTTTAAAATGATTATAGAAATCCTTGTATTTGAAAAACCCTATGGTCCGCTCACCAGCGTTGCTGTTGGTCTCAGAAGGCATCACAAGTTGCAGGTATTTGATATCAAACTTCACCTCAGACCTGTTCTTGTCAAATAGAAAGTCTTCCTTAAAATCCACATAGTAAAGGTCCCTTACAAAAATACTATCCCCAATTTCATTTAACCAAAAGTTGGTTTCAAAATCGGTGATACCCAATTCTGTGGTAAAGCTCTCATCGGCATATGGCTTTAGCATACCTGACTGAACTGCCCCTAAAATATTCCGGACAATCCCGCCTAATTTCAGTCCGCCAGTCCCATAGAAAGGAAGGTTGTATTTTTCCCGCAGATCTATCCTACGCCATACACCAATTTGGTACATCTTATCATCCTCTCTAATAGGCAAAACCGAAAAGGTGGTGTCCATGATGGATCTCGGATTATCCCCCCCATCAAACTGTGAGGTTGGCAGCTGAGCCAACACATCCAAGTTAATTATAAATATAAGCAGGATGGATGAGACCAGTGAATATTTCCCCGTTGCTTTCATGATTTTAAATTTAATAACTTATCTATTGAATAACGTTGAAACAGGTTTATTAGCGTATGGTAAGACTATAAACCTCAGCAAAAGGGCTGACAATTTTATTTCCCTGAAAATTAGTCCGCGTAATTTCATTCACAATTATTATTAATCTATCCCCTGCCTGGGCTTCTGCCAACAGGCTGGAAGTTGAAACATTCCTTCCGGAAATTCTAACCGATGCCCTTGGAACGTCATTTCGTACCAACCTGACCTCACCGGAAGTTACTTCAAAATTAGAGTCGCGTGCCATAGTTTGTGCAAAAGTGGGTTCTGGTATAGCCCTGATCTGTAAGGATCTTGGACCTGGAAAAGGGAACGTATTTTGAAAATCAATCGGAGTATCCCCGTTGAACGCCCTGACGGTTGGTGCCGGAACAGGCCTGATATCATAATCCACAGATCCTATTCTATTTCCTCCACTGGACACACCGATGATAACTTTACCACTCCTTGCGGGAATGATAGTAACATCTCCTGCCCGCTGACCTTTTATGGCCTGGCCTCCCGTGACGGAGAAATCAGGTGCATATGAATTCCCCAAAGCCGGTACGTCGATATTCAAATCATTTGCACATTCGGCATAGAGCTGATTTACCACCACTGATGAAACTTTTATCAAGGGTTGCGCTACAAAATATTCGTAATCTACCGAAATCAAACTGTCAACTCCACCAATTGGAACGATAATCTCACCGCGCAGGGTTCTTCGAGACAATCCCCTGTCATCATAATTGGAGGCAGGTGCTACCGGAAATTCAATCTTGCCAAACCCATCCACTACAGGAACCGTCCGCCCATCGGCAGTCATTCGAAGTTCCGCACCGGAGGAGGCAGAAGCGATAAATAAATCTGCTTCGAATTTGGTACCCGCAGCAACGACATTGGAATTGGCCGCTACTCTGGCCATAAGCCTGTCTGCCTCGAATATAAATGATCCCAACGAATTGGTGATAGCTATAAGTGCCTCACTTTCTATATTCAAAACTTCGTTTTGGTGCTGACTTATAATTGCCAATACCGCACCTACTGGGGATTTTACAAAATTCAAATTAACGTAATCCTTAAAATTAACTTCCCTGTCATTTTTAAACAATTCAATATCTGCTGCATCTTTAGCGATATCATCGAAAGTCATGTTGATACCCAAACTGGAAAGAATACCATTTACTTCAACAGGGAATGCATTCAACTTATCCTGCATTTCATATCCCACCCGGTTATTGTTAAAAATATTTCCAGGCACTTCAACATTCTTCAAAGCAGCCGTCCTGAAATTACCTTCGTCATTTAACGCATTGGACTGTATGATAACTTCTTCTTTGATACCTTCCAGATAGGTAAAAATCTCCCTACTCATGGTTCTTATCTGCCTGGCAGCGGCTACTTTTGGAAGATCTTTCTCATTGTTTCCCTGCTGTTCTACCGTAGATGAAATTATCTCTATTGAGAATTCATTCTTCTGAATGAAATTGCTCGCAGTCCGCTCGAGTCCATCGTTCAAAAGAATAAACTTTTGCAAAATCTGATTACTTACTTGAAGGGCCAAAAGAGCTGTAAGGACCAGGTACATCATACCTATCATCCGCTGTCTTGGTGTTTCTTTACCACCCGCCATATTTTTATTTTAATTTTTCAGGAACAAAATGTAACATGAATATATAGCAAACACTTGATTAAGCTTTCATGGCTGTAAGCATACCGCCATAAATCTTATTCAATGCATTCACGTTTGAATTAAGTTTTACCAATTCTGTTTTGAAAGATTGCGTTTCTTTTCCAGCCTCGTTGAGACCTTCCATGGCTGCGGCAATATTGGAGTAAAATTTATTGATGACTTTAATATGACTTTCAGACTCCTGAAGTTCCATTTCATAAATATTATTCAATGCACCCAAACTTTTGGTCACGTTGACTACTTGCTCCCGATATTGTTTGGCATCTTGAGTGGCAGAAGTCATTTCTGCCAAAGCCGTGGCTGTCCGCTCATAGGAGGTATTGATGGAAACCAAGGAGGCAGAAGCTTTTTTTATATTTTGTGCATATTCGTCTGTGGCCAAAGAAGCGTCTGTAATGTTTCCCATTTTCTGGGTTGAAGTGGCCAAGTTTTGAATTCCTTTGCCCAAACTCTCAATCAGCTCTGGGCCAATCTTGGCATTTTCTAATAGGTTGTCAAGTTTTTGTGCGGTTTGATCGGTTTTTACAAGAGCAGCCCTCCTTGAAACAGGTGTTTCCCCCGCATTTTCACCGTCAGCTAATTCAGGATATACTTTTGTCCAATCTATCTCTTCATTTTTTGGTTCGAAGGCAGAAAGGAAAAATATAAATGCCTCCGTACTCAAACCCACACCTATCATGAGGTTTGCAAAAGGCAAATCCAAAATTTTAAACATGGCTCCTAAGATGACGACAGCCGCACCAATCCCGTAGATTTTGGGCATGATGTCGGTATAGAACTTATAGGACAAGGAATTTTTGTTTGTTGCGGACATATGTTTTTTTTAAAAAGAGGGGTGATTTTATAGGTTAAGAATGTTGTGAAGGCATTGGTTATCTTCTGCTTCTTCTGTTGGATTTAACGTTCATGGAGCCAGATCTTCCTATATAGGTCATGGCTGTTCTGAAACCAATATGGGCAGTTTTAATATCTTGGTATTCATAATTCCTCGTACTTGTCTCCAAATAGTGAGCTACATCTTTCCATGAACCTCCACGAACCACTTTTCGGGGTTCGTTTTCATCGAAAAAGGTAGGATTCATATCCCAGATTAAGGCATTTGCGGCGGGGTTATAGGCATCTTCTACCCATTCCGACACATTGCCGGCCATGTTATATAGACCGTACCCATTAGGTGCAAAGGCATCTATCGGAGAAGTGTAAGCAAATCCATCATCAATGTAGTTGCCTCTTCCAGGTTTAAAATTGGCCATCAAACAACCTCTGCGATTCTTAAGATAGGGACCTCCCCAAGGATATTTGGCAATATCCTTTCCACCTTTGGCGGCATATTCCCATTCAGCTTCGAAAGGCAGCCTAAACTTAGGCATGTCAAATTCGGATTGGTCATTTGCGTTCATGTGATAGGATTTCCATTCACAGAATTGCTTGGCCTGATCCCAACTAACCCCAACGACAGGATAATCGTCGAAAGCAGGATGGTCAAAGTAATATTGCATCAGCGGGTCGCCATAATGATGCGTAAAACTGTTTGTCCATACCGTGGTATCAGGAATCAATTCCTCAATATTGAATTGAGGAGGTTCGGCTTGGGTAGTGGGAGTGCCGAGTGCTACATCACCCATCCTTATGGATTCAAGAAATTGCCTGTACTTGTTGTTGGATACCTCATATTTATCCATGAAGAATTCAGAGATAGTTACCTGCTTATTCATGGAAGACATGCTTAGTGAAATATCCTCATCTGACTGTCCCATCCAAAAAGTCCCCGCTTTTACGGGTACCATCTGATGGGGAAGTGCCTGTTGCCAGCCGGATCTTTTCGGAACCCCGGTAACTTCACCCCTTCTGTTCAGCTTTTCACTGGCAGCACCTTTACTTCCAAAAAGCCCGCAACCCTGAAGTAACGTCGCAACCATAAGCCCAATTGCGAGAGCAAAATAACGCGAGTTCATTTTTCGTAACATAAATGACATTAAATTAACTAGATTCAATTTCAACTATTTAACCCATCAACGGAATCGAAATTTAGAAGAAAATATCAGGAAAACACAAATTAATTTTCCTTTTTTTATCAATTTTAAAATCTAAATCGTGGTGTCCGTTGTATCACCCTTTCCAATTCTTTTCTTGCCTGGGGAAGATCGTAAGTTAACATAAATTCATGACTTGTAGGGGATTTTGCCTCAAGACCACCCACCACCAAGTCAAATGAATATCCAAGACGCAGGGAATTATCCCTTAACAAACTATATCCCAACAAGACGGATGCTGATTCTTCACCTCTATAGGCCAATCCCAGACTTATCTTTTTGTTATACGTGCCTATAACGCTAGCGTCATAAGAAAAATTATTTAAAGATACTGATTTTAATAATATACTTGGTTCAACACTGAACAAAGCAAAAGTGTTTATTCTGTAGCCAACCAATAAATAATTATGCCTTTCAAGTTGATTTCCCAAAGCACCATCTCCAAAATCAAAGACGGGTTCGTTGAAATGTCTCGTACTTACACCCGCATAAAAATTACTGCGATCGTACAAAATACCCAGAGAGAGGCTATTGTTGATCTGATTTTCTCTGCCAGCACTGGGGAGGCTGGGATCAGGATTTACGGCGTTCAATTCATCATACTTCAATGTACTGGAAAAAAAACCTCCAGAAGCACCAAAACTAAGTTTTCCTCTCCCCACTCTCAAATGATAGGCCAGAGATAAATTTATTTCTTGATTGTTTGATATACCAATGTCATCATTGATAAGCGTAAGACCAAAACCGAGGTTTGATTTTTCAAAACCTCCGTTAACCGTCACAATTTGGGTAGTAGGTGCGCCCCCCGAACCGCTAGCCGTGGTATACGACAACCACTGGCTTCTATGTAATGCTGAAAAAGAATATCCTGCGTCCTTCCCGGAAAAGGCGGGATTATAAAAGACCCCATTATACATATATTGTGTAATCTGGGCATCCTGCTGAGCCATTAGGGTAACAGAAAATAAAACCAATAGGGGCAAACATACGATGATACTCCTATACAGGCAGATTCTTTTCATCATGTGTAAATGACATTTTGACTTTGAAGACCTATTCTACACATTTTAACTGAAATTACCTCAGAAAAGATTAAAAGTTATTATATTTTGTTTGCTTTTTTTACATAAAGTTCAAGAGCACCCGTCATACTTGGGGCGTTTGGCAATGGAGCTTCAATGTCTAAAATTAGGTTTTGATCCCTTACAGCCTTTGCCGTTGTAGGCCCAAATGCAGCAATTCTGGTATAATTTTGCTCAAACTCAGGGAAGTTCTGATATAATGACTTGATGCCTGAGGGGCTAAAAAAAGCCAAAATGTCATATTTTATGTCTTTTAGATCAGAAAGGTCAGCCGGGACCGTGTGGTAAATAATCGCTTCCGTATAATTGATGTTGTTTTTTGCAAGGTACTCCGGGATATCCTCCTTTCGGATATCCGAGCATGGAAACAAATATTTTTCGCCCTTATGCTTTTTGAAGTAGTCAAACAAATCAGACGCAGTCCGCATTCCCACAAACAATTTTCGCTTGCGGATGACAATGTACTTTTGCAAATAATGGGCAGTTTGATCAGAAATGCAGAAATACTTCATGTCTGCCGGCATTTCAATTTTCAGTTCATGGCAAATGTTGAAAAAATGATCTATTGCGTTGCGGCTTGTAAAGATAATCGCCGTATGCTTTAGGATATCAATTTTTTGTTTTCGAAATTCTTTTACAGGAACTGGTTCTACTTGAATGAAAGGACGGAAATCAATTTTAATCTTATATTTTTCGGCCAACTGAAAATAAGGTGACCTCTCATCGGAAGGTTTCGGCTGAGATACCAATATACTTCTAACCCGGTTAAGTCTGTCTTTGGTTGAATGAGTCATCTTAATTTTTTCCTTAATTAGTAGGTCTACCCTATAAGCAATTTAGTAATCACCAAAAAGGGAATCAATTCTGCGGTGCAAATGTAAGAAAATAAATGGTAATTTTTTAATGTTAGCTTATTCGTCATTAATATCCACAGCATGCCGGTTGCCGCCAAATAGAAAATAAAATAGCCTTTAATTAAAAGCGCATTCAACTCCATCAGATTGGTAGATTCGTTTGCAATGCTGAACACCAGGACCAAAAGAATGAAGAGCAAACCCAGAGAAACAGCCCGTAGCATGTAAAGAAAATGAGGAATTTCAAATTTGGGGATAGAAAAAATAAAGGACAGAATTTTAAGCCAAAGGTATTTGACAAATATCACAAATGTGCCAATTACTGTTCCCAAAAGCCAAAAAAAGAACAAACCGTTTAAATCATCCGCTAGCCTAAACGTTCCCAGATCTACTTCAAGATAATAAATGACACTGATGACAATAAGCATAAGTATTAGGTTAACCACCAAAAGGTAAAATAACAGGGCACTCGAGAAAAAACGGGAGCTTGTGGCGGTATCCGTGAGCTCCTCAGCGGTAACCAAAAACCTGGGATTTAAAAAAATACTGAATACAGCCGGATGAATGACACGAAATATGGCTACCAAAACTAAAATAATTAACACACTGAGAAAAAAGAATTCCTTGAAATCATCTTTTTCCCGCTTTGGAAATTCTTCCTTAGCTTCAAAAAAAGGTAAACGGGCCGCGTTTCCATTTTGGAGATTGACCTTCTGTACAGACACTTGGCCGAGTTCAATTTCCAGTTTGTAGATAACCAGCTCAACTTGATCCCGTTGTGCCGAAGCAAAGCGCTTAATGGCTGTAATTGGCAGTTGATATACGGTGTCGAATTCAGACAAATCCCATAATACCCCATCCAAATAGACGGCGGCTCCTTCGGGTACTTTTATCTGTAGATGGGATAAGGGAAAGCTATTCAGCGGTATGGAGACAGTCAACTTTTCATTGGTCTTAAAGAGCCTTCCCCGTGCGGTTACTTTCAGATCCTTGTTGAAATTTTCCAGTACCTGTCCACTTCCGACATGAAAATAGCAGCAGCAAAAAACAAAAATAACAAGGAAAATAATCCGATTACTTTTCATTTAAAATCTTCCTGTGTATCCAAAGTGGATTCGTGAATAATTAAAACCCAACGGTTGGGTGTCCGACTTGCCTAACGCATAAACAAAATTGAAAATCCCCCCCATGGTCTGCATGCTGAATCCCCCCCCAAAAGAAAAAGGGAAATCCCTTCTCACTTCGGTTACTTGGTTGTCAATGCCGGCAGCGTCTACAAAAATCAAAAAATAAGAGGACGTATCAAAGTAAAATCTCGGTTCGAGGGTTAGATGCGCGTATTGACTTGCAAAGAAGTAATTTTCATTAAACCCCCGGATAGACTTCAGTCCTCCCAAACGGAACAGATCGTTGAGCAGCAAATTCGGGTTGGCCGTGCTGCCAGCCTGGAGATTGACGATAGTCCCAAGTTGAGGTCTCCATAAATGATGATAAGTTATGCCCCCCCGGAGATAATATTGAAACGTTTCCAGCTCTATATTTTCATAAAGCTGCGGATCCAAACCCGTATTTTGAACAATCCGTTTATTCCCCAATCCAAAAGTAAAAAAAGAAAGGATGCCCCGCTTGGGGAAAAATACATCATTCACCGTGTTGTATTCCATACTCATCCCATAATTGGCAAACCTAAAATCCGCCACATCTGGGAGTTCATCGACCTCCTTCAGCTGGGAAGTAGCGAGTAAATCTCCCGTCTGCCGGCGGGTGAAAAAACTCAGGTAGGCCGATGGGCTGAGCCGATACCCAAGGTCCAGCTTAAAGTCTCTATTCAAAAATGTGGTGTCTTCTTTTAATAGGTAAAAGGATGCTTTAACATCCAAGCCGGAACCCAATACCATGGGTTCTACCGCAGTCAGGCGCAGGTTTTGAGAATACTGGCTCAACCGCTGCCAGGAGGCTTGATAGTTTCTTCCCCTCCCGGACACATTATATAATGCAACATCAAATTGTCCCGTTACCAGCAATTTATTTCCCTCCACTTCATTGGGTAGTAGACCAATTATCCCATCCAGGCTGTTTATTCTTCTGTCATTGATCGGAAAATAGACTGTTGCTTGCTCATTTTGAAAACTGAGTGTGGGCGCTCCCGCAAGCTGGAGATAGGGAATATTCTTTAATAAACTTAGGGAACGGTCCACCTTCGTCTGAGAAAAAGGCTCACCGGGAACAAGATCCATCACCCGGGATAAAAACATCGGCCGGGTCAATGAGTTTCCGGTGATCTTTAAGGTATCAAATGTAATTCTAGGTCCGGGATAATAGGCAATGCCCGCTTTGAATTGCTGACCAATCAAGCGAATACTGTCCAGCTGTATAGAAGCAAATGGATAACCTTGATCCTCCGAAACCCTCAAAACAGCATCAAAAATCCGCTGCACGGCCAAATAGTCAAACGGTGTTCGGTGGAATTTTTGGGGATCCATTCCCGCCTTGAGAATCAACCAGTCCTCCAGATTACCTTTATCCAGCGAAAGCCATTCAAACCTTTTGCCCGTATGTATTTCCACGGATTGGACTCCCTGATCATTGAGAGAGGTGGCGGCCACAAAGGCAAACAGGTATCCTTGACCTTGAAGATTTAATACCAACTGACGAACATATTGGTGTCTGGAAAGAGAATCGGCAAATACTTCATCTCCCTGGAGTTCGGTTTCCCCGGTAATGGTATAGACAAGTTTAAATTCGGCATTTCCAAAACCATAAAAGGCTAAAAAGAAACACATCGCAAAAAGAAAGGTGAAAGCAACCCGCTTTACCAAACTCCTCTTACTTTCATTTGAACGGTGTACACGGCGTCCGAAGCAGTAATGAAAAGGGTTTTTCGGTCACCTGCTCCAAAGCAAACATTGGCTGTCCAGGATGCATCTACCGGTATATGGCCTATCTGTACGCCTTTTGTATTGAAGATAGTTACCCCGTCTCCTGTCAGGTAAACATTTCCCCTATTATCGATGGTCATGCCGTCCGACCCCATGGACACAAAAAGCTGCTTATTGGTAAGGTAGCCGTCTTCCTCGATATCATACACATAGGTTTTCTTGGCGCCTATATCCGCGACATACAGTTTTTTTCCATCGGGAGTGCCTACCAATCCGTTTGGTTTCACCAAAGTCTCATCTACCCGAAACAACTGTAGGCCGTCATCACTCACGTAATAGAGGTGCTCGCCATCTTGCTGCATCTCCGGGTCTCTTTCCCAATAGTTCCTTTTGTAAAGTGGGTCTGTAAAATAAATACCACCCCTGGGATTAATCCACAGGTCATTGGGTCCGTTGAGCTTTTTTCCTTTAAAGCTTTCAACCAACACTTTTTGATTGCCTTCCCGATCTATCGTCCAAAGTTCATTGTCCATGTCCGCACAGGCAAGCAGGTCACCTTTCAAGTTGAAATACAGTCCATTTGACCTTCCTGCATCTTCTTTGAATGTTGACAGCTCACCCGTAGTAAATGTCCACTTGATAATCTTATTGTTTGGCTGGTCGGTAAAATAAACGTTTCCCGGCCTGTCCACAGCGGGGCCTTCGGTAAATTTATACCCATCTCCGAGCTTTACCACTTCGGCATTTTTGGCTACCAAATTACTTTTCACTTCCATTTGTGCCAACCCGGGGAGAGCCCATAAAAGAAAGGAAAACAGGACGAGATTACGAATGTTTTGGGTAAGCTGATTCATTTTTGTTGTTTTGGTTTTATCCGACCTACTTGTGGTAATGTCAGGGTTAAAGTTAAACTTGGAACTTGTCAAAGGAAAACAATTATCGAACTCCACAGGATGAACACGGGACATCCGGTAACCATTATTCTTCGAAATTAGTAATTTTTTTATTCCTTCCGAGAAAATGATCATAAGATATGCTCCCTTTGCGCAAGTTTCCGTTTCTTTGAACGAAATTTATTCCCAAATCGCTTACAAAACCTTTAAAAATCGTCACCGCATGGCTGGAATTTACCTTCATATCCCCTTTTGTAAAAAAGCCTGCCACTATTGCGATTTTCATTTTAGCACAAGCAGCGATCTTATGGAGGAGTTAATTGAACTGATGGGGAAAGAACTGATCCTTCGTAAGGATTACCTCCCCGCAGGTGAATTCATTGAAACCATTTATTTTGGAGGTGGAACGCCATCACTATTGTCGCAATCCCAGCTTGTCTATTTGATGGATACCATCCATACCCACTACCCTGTGCGACTGCGGGAGGTAACGCTAGAAGCCAATCCCGATGATTTGGACAAAGTGAAGCTTGCCTGTTTTTTAGGTTGTGGAATCGATAGACTCAGCATAGGCATACAAAGCTTCAGAGATGAGGTGCTTACCTTTTATGACCGCGCCCACAATGCTGCCGAATCCCTCCAATCGTTGGAATGGGCAAGGAATGCCGGTTTTGAAAAACTATCCCTTGATTTAATGTATGGCTTTCCCTCTCCGGACCATACAGGCTGGGAAGCAGATCTGCGCACTGCACTGAACTTGGACCCGGGTCATATCAGCAGCTATGCATTGACCATAGAACCACGGACAGCCCTTGGCAACTGGGCGAAAAAAGGCATTTTCCAGCCGGCTTCGGAGGATTACGTAGCCGAGGAGTTTGAGATCTTGCAAGATGCCATGGAGGCAGCGGGATATATCCAGTACGAGATTTCCAATTTTGGCAAACCTGGGGCCTTTGCCCTGCACAATACCAATTATTGGATGGGAGTACCTTACTTGGGAGTAGGGCCCAGTGCCCACTCCTTTGACGGGACTGATCGAGGACACAATATATCCAACAACGCCGGTTATGTGAAAGGCCTTCGTGAAGGTAGGCTTGTATTTGAGACAGATAACCTAAGCGCCGAGGACCGGATTAATGAGTACATACTTACTTCTCTCCGTACAATTTGGGGTACGGATTTAAATTTTTTGGCAACTATGTATCAGGTAGACATGATTAAAATCAAATCAAGAGAAGTGGAGTTTTTAGTGGAATCCGGTTGGATTACCATACAGGACAATCACTTGTTATTGAGCCGAAAGGGCAAACTTTTGGCCGACAGTGTTGCCGCCAAGTTATTCATCTAAAATGATTTTTATGATAATTCCTTTCGCAGCTTTCGCCAGAAGGATTGAATTAATAGTGTATATTTGAACTATGCGAAAATATGCCAACGATACTGCCAGAAGGAGCATCACTTCCCCACTAAAAGATGTGTTTAGGGAGTTGCTGGAGGCTTATAAAATCAAGGATAAATTCGACGAAAGGGTGGTCGTGAATGGCTGGCCTGAGCTTATGGGAAATACTGTCGCCAAACGCACAGGAAACGTAAGTGTTAGAAACAAAGTGCTCTTTGTTCAGGTAACCTCCGGCCCTATCAAGAAAGAACTTATAATGAACAAATCCAAGGTATTGGCACTCATCGCCTCCAAATATGGGGATGGTGTGATTTCGGATGTCGTTTTTTTGTAATCGTATTTAAAGGAACCCTTTCGTACTGCCTTCACAGCGGCAGTACAAAAGGGGGGATGAATTAGATAAATCTTATTTTACCGAATCGAATACCCTGCGCATGATGGCAGTGGTCCGCTCGGCTGGATTCTCCCTTATTTTGAGCTCTTCTACCGCAATCAGTTTGAATAAGCCACTAATAGCCATTTCTGTGACGTAGGCATTGAGATCCGGATTAATTTTTCGGGTCAAGGGTATGGCATTGTATGCGTTGACCAAGTCGGTATAATGTCTGGTAGCCCCCACCTCGTTGAGCGACTCCTGCACTTTCGGTTCAAAAAGCTGGGTTAGTTGCCCGGATGTTGTTCTTCTCAGAAACTGGGTAGCGGCATCTTGATCACCTCTGAGCACGGCAAATGCATCTTGAATGGTAAGTTGCCGGATGGCGTTGATAAAAATAGGTTTCGCCTCACTGGCTGCACTTTCGGCTCCTCTGTTGATTGTGAGAAGTACCCGGTCAACCTCAGCACCCTGGCCAAGTTTCCGCATGGTGGACTCTAATTTTCGCATTTCTTCAGGAAGCGCAATTCGAATCAATTGATTGCCAAAAAAACCGTTCTCTTTGGATGCCTGATCGGCACCAACGGAAATTCCCTTTACAAGTGCGTCACGGAGACCATTTCCTACGTCCTCATTCGTGAGGGAGTCTTGGGAAGCCCCTTGGATAAATCGGTTGACATCGGCACTAGTACACACAACTGACAGCAGAGAGACAGTAATAAAGAGGAAATAAGTGGTTCGATTCATGTTTAGTTTAGGTATACAACAAGGTTTTACAAAATGAGTTCATGCTTTTTGACAGGTAATATGTATTATTGCGTTCCTTTTATTTATGTTCAGACTACCTAACATACAACTTAGCAAGATTACGGTTTTTCTTGCAATACTCACGTGGATTGGGTTATTATTGGTTGACCTTATCCGCGTATTTGGAACTGTCAACGAGATTGAGGTAGGTTTGGATTCAGAACTGACCTCGATTCTTGAAATCATATTTTTTATTTTATTATACTTTTTTTTCAGCCAATCCATCTCTAGGCATCAGAATGACAACTTTCTGCATCTGATTTGGAGGGCGGCCTCTACCGGCCTTATCGCTACGGGTGTCGCCTTTTCAATTGTCAGCCTTTACGTCCTTATGGAGGACACTGCCCTGTATGCGGATCCTTTGCTCAGGAATTTTTTTTACCATGTCAATTTTGCACTTACCAGCTTATTTTTGATTTCCACCGCATTACTTTGGAAACACCTCATTCTTTATCAGCGCAACAAGGGAGTGGTTCAGCAGTGGCAGGCCTTTGAAATTATACTTTTGGTCAGCATGTTTTTTATGCTGTTCAATAAAAATAATTTTTATTACGGGTTTTTTTTCGGTTTGACATTTTTGATTATTTACAGCATTATTTTATCTGCCAATTTGAAATGGATCCCTTACCTTACCTTCAAAGAAAAGTGGAAATCCATTTTATTTTTACTTATTATCCTTATTTGTACAGTTTATTTATTGTTACAGATAATGGATTACAACATAAAAAACCCCTATATTATTGATTTAATACAGAACTTGTTCCTACTAGGCCTGTTTGCTTTTGTCATCATCTATTCTCTTTTCAGTCTTTTGGTCACGTTGTTCAATTTGCCTACGTCATCGGTTTTTGAACAGAAACTTCTCGAGGCAATCAATTTCCAGCGGTTAAGTCAATCCATACAACCCGGCGAAAATGAGGAGCAGGTACTGGATATCCTGATGGATAGCTGTATGAGTGCAGCCTACGTGGATGGCGCTTGGCTAGAAATTATGCCCAAAGGTTTCGATCCTCAGGAAATCGTTCATCAGCGGTTTATTTCCGATGAGGAGCGCTTGGATGTACGGCAAATCATGGGGAGAACCAAACCGTTTTCCGATCACCTTGGCAATGAAAAAAATGGGAAAATAGAATACATATACGGAAAAATCCCTCACGAGCTCTACAAATCCGCATTGGTTTTTCCCTTTCGGGTAAACAAAAAGCTGTTGGGAAACATCTTCCTGGTAAAAGAGGTAAAAGATGGGTTTAATAAAGAAATGATCAACATTATTTCCACATTTGTGGGACAGGCTTCGATTTCGGTAGAAAACTATCGCTTGCTGAATGAAGCCATCGTAACCGAAAGGTACAAGGAAGAACTCGAAATAGCCCAACGGGTACAGCGCAGTCTCTTACCTGCCGAACTGCACTACAATAATTGTTTTGAAATAGCGGGATTTTCTGAAGCAGCAGACGAAGTAGGCGGGGATTATTACGAAACCTATCAGTTTGATTCACATAATTTTGCCCTTATTATCGGAGATGTGTCGGGTAAGGGTACCTCAGCGGCTTTCAATATGTCTCAAATGAAAGGTATCTTCCACAGCTTAGTTCAGTTTGGATTACCTCCAAAAACCTTTCTCATTCATGCCAACAACGCACTTAGCCGTTGCCTCGAAAAAAACCATTTCATCACAACGACCTACTACCTATTGGATACTGCTTCCAAAAGCATACAATTTGCCAGGGCTGGTCATTGTCCAACGCTATTTTACAACGCAGCCTTGGGAAGGAGCGAATTTTTGAAGATCAAAGGGATGGGATTGGGGATGGTAAGAAATCAACAATATGGAAACTTTATTGAAGAAGGAATGCTAAGCTATGCCCCAAGAGATGTGTTGGTAATGTATACCGACGGAATCGTAGAGGCCAAAAACCAGTTATCGGAGGAATTCGGCTATGACCAACTCAGAATTGTCCTAAACCAATATAACCACCTTTCCGCCAAAGAAATAAAAGAAGTGATTATTCGGAAAGTGTACGAATTCATAGGAAAAGAAACCCTTCCTGATGATGATTATTCCCTTATGGTTATAAAATTTATTGAATGAACATTAAGTTTTCATCCACGTATACCAAATTATGTTAGAGATAACACTGACCAAACAAGAATCGCATACCCTAATTCAGCTTGATGGAGAAGTTGATGCGAGCAATTCCGTTGAATTGGATCAAGCGATTCAGGAAATATTGGCTGCGGGCACCAAGAAAATACTGGTAGATGGGTCAACACTAAATTATATCTCCTCTGCTGGACTGGGGGTATTCATGTCTTATCTGGAGGATTTTCAGGACAAAAATATTGCTTTTGTCATTTTCGGACTGAATGATAAAGTACAGAATGTATTTCATATACTCGGCTTGGATCAATTAATTACCATTGAGGCAAACCAGCATGAAGCATTGGCAAGAATTTATGGGGAATGAACTGAAGTTAGCCTGCGAAATAAGTAGGCTGGGTGAGCTTAGATCCTTTCTTTCAGATATTCTGAAACCGAAGGGACTTACTGAAATCGTACAAAATCAATTGATTCTGGCAGTGGAAGAAGTGTGCACCAATCTAATTATCCACTCCCATAATTGCAACCCGGAAAATTTCATCAAACTTCGGGTCACGGGAGATCCCAATAAAATAACTTTCGAAATTTTTGACTCCGGCAAAGCATTCAATATTCTAGAATACGAAGCACCCGATTTATCTAAAATCATAGAAGAAAAACGAAAGGGTGGATTGGGTATCCTCTTGGTTAAAAAGATCATGGACAAAATCGAATTTGAGTCCAAAAACAGTGAAAACGTTTGCCGGCTGGTAAAGCAGATCAAATCCAAATGATTGTTAAATTCCAGGAGATATCAGGTGATAACCCATCGATTGTCTGTTAAAATTTGTAACATTGCAAGATTATTCCTGGATGCTTAAAAATGAAAACCAGTCTTAGATGCTTCTTACTGGGATGCATGGCCTTCGCCTGTACCCCAAAAATCACAGCAGACAGCCAGCTCACAACTTCCCTTCCGGAGGATCCTTTCCTGATTTCCATCGACGGTGATCCTGTGCCGGGCGAAGATTTTTTATATGTACTCTCCAAAAACATCGCACCTTCTGAGAAAAGTAAGCTGGTAAGTCCAACAGAATTTGAGGAAAATTTTCAGTTATTCATCAATTATAAATTGAAAGTAACCGAGGCTGAGGCACTAGGCTACCATGAATCAGCCGAATTTATTCAGGAATTTGGTTCATTTAGGGAAGACATACGGAAGCCTTACCTGTTGGAAAATGAAGTACAGGAAGGCGAGTTGCAAAAAGCCTACAGCCGGCTAAAAGAGGTGGTAAAAGCAAGTCATATTCTCCTTTCATTTCCTACAAATGCCAGTCTGGAGGATTCCATGACCGTACTCAGGATGGCCAAAAAAATCCAATCCGAAGCGAATTACGGTACGGACTTCAACCAACTGGCTCTTACACATTCTCAGGATCCATCCGTGGGAAACAACAAGGGTAACTTGGGGTACTTTACATCCATGCAAATGGTTTACCCGTTTGAGGCAGCGACCTACAACCTGAAAGTAGGTGAGATTTCTGAACCTATCTTGACTGACTTTGGGTATCACATCATCAAGCTGGAAGACCGCAGACCAAACCCTGGAGAAATCCGTGTCTCCCATTTACTTGTAAGGATCAATACTGAGGACACCATGAGTGAGGACCGGGCCAAGAGAAAAATAGCAGATATTTATGACCAACTTCTTCAGGAGAACAATACGTGGGAAGAGATCGTAGAAACCTACTCTGAAGATCAGGGTACGAGCGAAAGCGGGGGACTTCTTCCCTGGTTTGGAGTAGGTAGCATCGTTCCCGAATTTGAACAGGCAGCTTTTGGGCTACAAGAAATCGGAGAAATTTCCAACCCAGTGAAAACACCTTTTGGTTTCCATATTATCCGGCTCGAAGAGGTAAAGCCCATAGCTGCTTATGAGGTATTGGAACAAAGTCTGAAATCCCGGATCTTAAGAGACAGTAGATCTACCCTGATACGGTCACAAGTCACGGCCATGCAAATGGCAAAATACGGCGCCCAAGAAAATGATTCCATTTTCTCACTATTGGAAGAACCAATCCGACAAGGAAACACGCTATCGCCCGAAATTTTAAAAGAAGAATGGGAAAAGCAAGGGTTCTGGAATCACTGGGTGTTGCGCATTGGAGCAGACACCTTGAGCGTGCTAGATTTCTACCGCTATATTGATGAGGAAATTAAATCAGTAAAAGCCAACGACAAGACTGGCTTTGAATCATGGAAGGACGGCTTTATTGAAGCACAGCTCAAGGAAGCCGAAGAGCAGGATTTAATCAACAACAACAAGGATTACCGGATGTTGGTGCAAGAATTCAGAGAAGGCATATTGCTTTTCAATCTGATGAATGACCTGGTCTGGCAAAAAGCCATCATAGATTCCGTCGGGCAAAGAACATACTACGAGGAACACTTGGACCGTTATCATTGGAAAGAAAGAGTTCCTTCATTGATCCTGAAGATCGCCCAACCCCATGAAGAAGAAATTGCCAAACTAAGGGAATTTCTTCAAAATATGACTTATAAAAAAGGATTGGAAAAAACACTTCAAGAGACCTTTTTGGAAAGATTTCCCTTGTTATTTACCATAGAAGACCGCATCGTTGAGATTGCGGAAAATCCGATCTTTCAAGATTTGGACTTTTCGGAAACCTTTCGCGAAAAAACAATGGATGGGATTCGCTATTTGATTCTCACGGGAGATATACTTCCCGAAGGATCCAAGAAGTTTGAGGAAACTAGGGGAAAGGTAATCCAAGATTATCAAGCATACCTCGATGAAACGTTGATAAATAAATTGAAAGAAAAATATATTATAAAAATAAATGAAGGTGAAAAAAACAGGATCTACCACCTTGCAGCCAACTAATCTTTTTCTCCTGGGATTTATTGTTCTGTTCCTTTTGGGTTGTGACCTATTTAAGATCAAGAGCGAGGAAAACGATGACGATGATCCCATCGTCGCCTCGGTTGGTAAAACTTACCTGCATGTCTCAGACATTGATTTTATTTCCAAAGATACCCAATCCGACCTGGACAGTGCCGATCTTGTAAGCCGCTACATACAAACTTGGATCAAAAAGCAACTTATGATCAAAGAAGCGGGTAAGAACCTGACCATCAATGAAGCTGAGCTAAATAGGAAGCTGTTGGATTATCGGTATACACTTATTATTTATGAATTTGAAAAATCACATATCGAACAGTCCTTGGACAAAAATGTTTCTCATGAAGAAATTTCTGCCTATTACAACAAATTCAAGGAAAACTTCTCCCTAAAAGAAATAATTGTACGGGCCAATTTTATCAAAATGGAAAAAAGCCTATCCCAAAAACGGCAAGTAGAGCGACTGCTCAGAAGCACAAGAGATAAGGACCGAACAGAACTTAAGGAACTTGCACTTCGGTATGCCAACAATTATTTCTTGGAAGATTCAACTTGGATCAAATTTGACGATATCATCCTGAATACCCCCCTCGCGCAAAGCACTAACAATGTACAATTGTTGAAAAGTAACAGACATATCACAATTGAAGATGACAACCACACGTATTTTTTCCATATTTTGGAATACAGATTGCAGGATCAAGTACCGCCATTGGAATTTGTAAAAGATGAAATATCAAAAATAATCGTTAACAAAAGACGTGTCGCCTTGGCTGAGAAGTTGCACAAGGAAGTATATAATAAAGCATTGGAAAATAATGAGTTTGAAATCTATGATTAAATACCTGAAATTCACCTGTTTCTTATCCCTTTTCGTTTTGCCCATGCTGCCTTCATTTGGCCAGGACACCTTGGCAGTGGCAGATATTCCGGCCCCACCTGCGGCAATCCCAACTGGTCAGGTTCTTGACAAAATCATTGCCAAAGTGGACAATAATATAGTCTTGGAATCCGATTTGCAGAAGGCTTACCTGGAGGCAATATCTCAGGCACAGGAGGGATTTTCCAAACCCTCTAAATGTGATGTGTTTGAATCCCTGCTAATCAACAAGCTCATGATGGCAAAAGCAGAAATTGACTCTGTTATTGTATCGGATCCGGAAGTGATGATTCAAACGGACCAGCGATTTAACATGATCATGCAACAGTTTGGCGGGGATGAGGCAACGCTCATTGAAGCCTATGGCAAAACTTCCGATCAATTGAAAAATGAATTGCAGGATGCCATCAAGGAACAGATGGTAGTAGCCAAAATGCAAAAAACAATTTCAGAAGATCTGACTGTCTCCCCTGCGGATGTACGCAAATTCTTTTCAAGTATTCCTACCGATTCACTCCCCTTTTTCTCCGCCGAAGTTTCTGTGGGACAAATTGTAAAAAAACCGGAAGTAAACAAGGCCAATAAAGATAAAGTAAGAGATTTCCTTCTTGAAATAAAACAAAAAATCGCTGCCGGGGAAGATTTTGCAAGCTTGGCCAAGAAATTCTCAGAAGACCCGGGGTCAGGAGCCCAAGGGGGAGATTTGGGCTTTTTCAGACGGGGTGAACTCGCTCCTGAATACGAAGCAATGGCTTTTAATCTTCGTCCCGGAGAAATTGGAGACCCGGTGGAAACCATGTTTGGCTTTCACCTCATCCAGTTACTCGAAAGAAGAGGCACTACCTTCAACACCCGTCACATACTTATCATTCCCAAGCCGTCTGAAGAAGATGTTGCCAGGGCAGAAAGGTACTTGGATAGCCTACGCACGCAAATTATAGAAGAAAAAATAACGTTTGCCAAAGCCGCCAAGGAATATTCGGACGATCGGCAAACCTCAGACAACGGTGGTTTTTTTACCGATCCAGTCAATGGTTCCAGTAGGCTTACGTTGCGTACATTGGAAGATCCCGTGTTATATTTCACACTTGACAGCATGAAGGTAGGGTCTGTAACGACACCTATGAAGTTTGATGATGTTGACGCACGTTCCGGAAGGTCAGAGCCAGCCGTTAGGATCCTATTTTACAAAGACAGATTCGTTGCACATCGCGCTAATATCAACGATGATTATGAAAAATTGAAAGCAGCTGCCAAAAGGAAAAAAGAAGAAGAAATTTTGAGCAAGTGGTTTATCGTTGCCAAAGAGGAGGTTTTTATAGACATCGACCCGGATTACGACAGTTGTAAACCGCTTCAGGAAAAATAAAAAAGGGAATTTGCCGCCAAACATTATAATGACACCCCTAAGAAAATAGCTTTTATTTCTTAGGGGTGTCTTTTTGGTTCTTGTTCGTAATCTTTCATGGCTTCATTTCTATTTTTTATATCTCCGCCAACTATTTGTTGAAACTGGGATGGTTTCTTTTTATACCACTGGGTATTTTATTTCAGCCAGTTCCCACAATCTTATAGACATTACCATCTGCCTTGGTGAAAATATACAGCTCTCCGGCTGCATCTCGTCCAAACCGAAGGTCCACCCGATTGCTTCCGCATAGTTCCCTCAGCGATTTTATTGATCCGCCAATCTTTACCTGCCATTCATAGACGGGCACAGTGAATCCAAAGGACAGCTTACTTGTTTCTATGTAAAATAACCTTCCACTCACAATATCTCCAAACAGGTATTTTCCTTCCAATTTTGGAACGAATGATCCCCAGTATTCAAACCCACCGGAGATGGCATTGCCTTCATCGTGATCATACATGGCCACTGGGTAAGCGAAGCCCCAATTGGCATCATCAACCGGTAAAGAAAAAACTTTATTGATGGCTACTTTGGAATCTATCACCCATGTTCCTTCTCTCACAGGCCAGCCATAGTCTTGTCCAGGTTGAAGCAAATATAGGGATTCGACCTGCCCCTGACCAATATTGGTCGCCAGTTTTTGTCCCTTTTTTGTCCACGTCAGCCTGTTGGGATTGCGGAAGCCATGTACATAGATTTCCTCCACCTTGCCCACTTGTCCCGCAAAAGGATTGGAATCAGGAATCCCATAGTTCCCGTTTATACTGTTCTTGCCTTGGGGATCAATACGAAAAATGCTTCCCCATGCCTGACTAGGTCCATAAGGGATAAACTCATACCCAGCCTCAACACTGCCTCCGTCACCGATTCCGATATACAGCAAGCCAAAATCTTCCTCTCCGGGTTTAGCCAAGGGGTTGAAGGTGATTTCCTGCATGCCATGGATCCCTGTGACCATGTCAATGCGAAACAATTCCCTGCTTTCTCCCAGAAAAGGTGTACCTGCCGGATTGCTGGTTTTCCACTCCATCAGGACCCACTGCAGCGTTACCTTGATGGAGTCCGCATATCCGAAATCAGACGTGGCAAAGCCCGGAGCTTCCGTATGGGTGGTGTATAACAGACCGTTTTGGGCAAATTCAGGATGAAAAGCGAAACTCCCAAATCCGGTGGCCAATCCCGGTTTGTCGATAAAATTGGGCCGCAACGCTTGCAAATCCAAATAAGGAATCGTCTTCCCATTGAGGACCTCAAACATTTTGCCCCGCAAATCAGCAATATACAACTTGCCGGATGTTGGCTCAAAATCAAGTTTAACAATCCTTGTGCGGGGCATCTCCTCACTTGAAGGAAGGGCTTGCGTGACCTGTTCAATAGTTGCTACCAAATCAGATAGGGGAATGGGTTCCAGAATGGGGTTTTCTACAGAGTCCCCACGGCTGAAGGCACTTGCCACCGGTGCTTCAAACTGGTGCATATAAGCAATCAACGCATCAATACCCTCCTCTCCCAGGTAATTATAAGCGGGCATGTAAGACCGGTATCGGGCAAAGATGGCCTGGGAACGTTCATCACCACCATCTATCATCTCTGTGGGATTATTGATGAATCCCCTCAACCAGTCAACCGATACCTCTCGGGTTAACCCACCAAGGAGCGGTCCGATGCCATCTTGATTGAAAGCATGGCAGGTAGCACAGTTCTGCTCAAAAAGCTGCTGGCCTTTAGCTACGGTGGCCTGATCTATCGGAATCAGTTCCTCCACGGTTTTTTCCCGGGAAGTACAGGAAAAAAACACTCCCCAAACCATCAATATTAAAAGCAGGCAGCGAAATCTAGTATACATCATAAAATGATCTGAGGCGCTTAACTCACCTATTCGGTTAAATTTAAGCCTAAATTAATTCGAAATTTTTGTATTCAAAAATTGGGCTTGAACCCCATACCCTTTAATGATTTCTCAAAGCTATTTGTTCATTCCTGTAATAATTAAATCATTAGAAAATTTACTTTGCTATATTCGAACCTCCATTTCAACATTTCATTAATGAATAATCACTATTTGTCTCTTTTTGCAGCATTAATTTTCCCTTTACTTTTGTCCGGAAATCGGGTATTTGCGCAGCAGCGACCTGCTGGGAAAATCACCGGAAAAATAATTGATGCCCAAACCAAACAAGCTCTCGGATTTGCAACCGTAAGCGTGTTTGCCGAAGATCAAGGAGAAAAACGGTTGATAAATGGCTGCATCACAGCCGAAAATGGCTCTTTTACGCTAGATTCTGAAGAAGGCAATTATTCTTTGCTGGTGGAATTCATGGGATATGAACCTCTTCAACTGACTGATGTAGCAGTCACACGTGAAAGAGGCACCATAAATCTGGGCGACCTGAGCCTAACATCTTCCGCTGAAAACCTGGATGAAGTGGTGGTGCGGGGAGAGAAAAACCTGATGGAGCTCAGCTTGGACAAGCGCGTATTCAATGTGGGAAAAGACCTGGCCAATGCCGGTGGAACAGCAACGGATATCCTGATGAACCTTCCTTCCATCAATGTGGATCCCGAAGGAAATGTGCGCTTACGGGGGAGTGATAATGTACGGATTCTCATCGACGGCAAGCCTTCCGGACTTGTAAGCTTCAAAGGCAGCAGTGGACTCCAGCAGCTTCCCGCCAACTTGATCGAATCCGTGGAGGTCATCACCAATCCTTCGGCAAGATACGAAGCCGAAGGAATGGCCGGCGTCATCAATATTGTACTCAAAAAAGAAAATGCCCAAGGCTTCAATGGTTCCTTTGAAGGGATAACAGGTAATCCAACCAACTTGGGTTTTGCCGCAAACTTAAATTACCGAAAAAATAAAATCAACTGGTTTGTGAATTACGGCCTGACATACCGGAGTGTACCGAGGGAAGGATTTCTTCGCCAGGATGTATTCAATGCCGATTCAACTTTTTATACCGAGCAGTTTACCACCGGATTTGTCAACAGCCTAAACAATAACATTCGTGCTGGCTTAGACTATTATTTCTCCGATAACAGCATCTTGACAGGTTCGTATTTATTCCGTAGAAGTGATGCACACCGCATCACAGACATTCGATATATAGATTACGATTCCAACCTGACCATGGACAGTTATTTTCAAAGAAGACAGAATGAGGTCGAAAACGAACCAAATTCTGAATATAGTATCAGTTACAGTAAATCTTTTGAACAAGCGGGGCATAAGCTTGTAGCGGCTGTAACTCAGCTGGATTATTGGGAAAATTCTGATCAGACCTACACCGAGTTTGGATTTCAACCAAACGGCACGCCCATTCCTTCCCGAACCTTACTTCAAACCTCCATCAACGATGAATTTGAAAGGCAATGGCTTCTTCAACTGGACTATACAAAACCGGTATTCAAAGAGGGCAATTTTGAAACGGGCATTCGTAGCAGTTTTCGGGATATGGAAAATGATTTCATCGTCAGCGAGCAAAATGAATCCGGGGATATGATTCCTTTGCCCGGGCTAGAAGATATCTTCCTGTATGATGAGGACATCCATGCCGCCTATGCCATCTTGGGCAACAAGAACCAAAAACTATCTTATCAAGGTGGATTGAGGGCCGAGAACACCAATGTAAAAACAACCTTGGTCATGGCCAACGCCATCAATCCCCGCCAATACACCAACCTATTTCCCAGTGCGCATGTCACTTACAACATCAGTACGGATGATGCCATGCAGATAAGCTATAGCAGACGGATACGACGTCCGTTTTACAACGACCTGACTCCCTTTGTCACCTTTTCGGATGCCCGAAATTTCTGGAGCGGCAACCCGGATCTAGAACCGGAATTTACGGATGCCTTTGAGCTGGGCCATATCAAATACATGGACAAAGGATCTATCTTCTCCACCGTTTACTTTAGAAACACCCAAGACAAAATAGAACGTATTCGTACCGTGGATGAAGTGGGCAATTCCATGACGCTACCCCAAAACCTGCTTTCCGAAAGGTCTTATGGCGCGGAATTTACGAGCGATTACAATCTGACCGACTGGTGGAAATTAGACTTGAATTTAAACTTGTTTTATGCCCAAATAGACGGTAGCAACATCATGGAGGCCTATAAACGAGATACTTATAGCTGGTTTGCCCGCTTTTCCACCCGATTTAGCTTGCCCAATACCTTGGACATCCAGCTACGCACCAATTACGAAGGTAGGCAACAGGTGGCTCAGGGAATCCGTAAGGCGTTATACTATGCTGATCTTTCTGGTTCAAAGGACGTGTTTAAAGGCAGGGGAACCCTGATCTTGAATGTGATGGATATCTTCAATACCCGGAGAACCCGCATTATTTTCGAAGGACCCGGATTTGTTACTGAAAGTGATTTTTTGCCCCGCAGAAGGCAAATCAACCTTTCGCTCAACTACCGCATCAAGCAAAGCAAAACTGCCAAAAAATCTGATATTTTGGGGGAATAAATATGATTCAAATACTTTATGTAAGAAATAAGGTTTGTGAATAATATATGAAAGATCGGTAGTAAGGCATTGCAAGTGGCGGCTTAGAAACTTGGTTTTCAAGAAAATTCCTGATAAAAGGGAATAGTGGTTACTAAACCCAGCGTGGGTTAATGATAAAAAGCCTAAAAATTTCAGAAATTTAAACAAAATTACTAACTTTATTTAAAAATTTTTAATCAAAATGCTTAATCCTTTTAATGGAGGATTCACTCAAAGAAACTATCATGGTAAGTTTTTAAAATTACCCCTTTTGTTTCCACTTGCCGTTATCTATTTTAATAGCTAACTTTAAGAATCAAGGATTTTAAATTCATT
>JBBQXZ010000009.1:0-40482 GCA_038209145.1 Cytophagales bacterium
TCCTGCCTTTAAGGCAAGTGCCGACTTCAGGTACCTGAGTGTGGCTCCCTCGGGGTGGTATTACAACTATGCCGACTGTGGCGACAAGCACGGTAACGCCGGAGACATTACCTTGGCCTGGTTTGGCACCAAGACGGGAAATCCCTTGTATGTGGAAAGAAAAAAATTCATGCAGCCGGCCGCCCAGATGGGCAAGCTCAACCGAATAGGAGGTGCCGGGCTGGTGTGGCTTGCTCAATTTGAACCCACCCAAGAAAAGGGTCTTCCTTTGGCTTGGAAAGGGGACGGCTCTAATCCCATCGTTATTATGCGTGGAGAAAATGAAGGTCCAGAAGCCTATTATTTTGGGGGTAAGGGCGGTAAGGCCACGATCAGCCATGGGAATATGGATGCAGGATCTTTTATCTGGGAATACAATGGGGTCCGATGGGTCATTGATCCGGGCAATCAGCCCTATAATGAACTCGAAATTACCGGATTTAAACTGTGGGACAATTGTCAGGAATGCGAAAGGTGGACCTTACTGACCAAAAGTAACTATGGACACAGCACATTGACGGTAAATGATGCCTTGCATGTCAATACGGGTTTTGCTGCCTTGGCCGATTTTAAGCCAGACGGGCAACCCCAGGCTACCTTTGATCTCACTCCTGTTTTTGGTCAAAACATAAAGAAGGCCCACCGGAAATTTATTAAACCGGATGACAGTTCCCTTGTGATCGAAGACCATTTGGAGACCAATGAACATACCAAATCCATCACCTGGCAACTGCTCACACAGGCTTTTGTGGAAATTGTTCCCGGTGGGGCCATATTGAGGCAGGATGGAAAAACCGTAAAGCTCGACAATATCTCCCATCCCTATTTGCTTGTTTCCGTGGTGTCTTTAGACCCTGCTCCGCTTGAATTGGACAGGCAGATGGAAGGCCTCAAGCGGCTGGAAATCCGAATTCCGGCATGGACCATTAAAAATGGGAAAGATGTGATTCGGGTAAAGTTGTCGGGAAACTGAGCGGAAAGCAGGTATGAAGATTTTCAGAAATGATAAACGGGTGGTGAGATTTCTCAAAAAGTCACTTTCCATAATGGGACTAATGGGGATTACCCTATCCCTATGCTTCGCCCAATCTGGTTTTTATTCCCGTCTGGGTGTGAATGGAATGAGTGAAATTACGGTCGATTTTCCTCATGGAGTTGATGCAGGCAAAAGTGTAACTATTGAAACATGAAAATTAAAATTCAACATAGCTTCAATTGATTTGCTGGTATCTGTTTATGAAAACACCCTCATTTCGCTTTTATATGTAAAAAGTTAACATATTTTGGTATTTTTACTTAAATTCTAAACTATAAATTAAATACACACTATGAAAAAAGTCAGCATTAGTTTTTGGAGTCTTACAATGATTTTGTTGTTGTGCGCTACTGTACAGGGTCAAGCTCAGATGGTCGCCCCAGCCCCAAGTCCAGCCGCTCATGTTTCCCAAGTTGTTGGGTTTACCAAAATCAGCATAGACTATTCTTCCCCTGCTGTTAAAGGGAGGAAAGTCTTTGGGGAGTTGGTAAAATTTGGAGATACTTGGAGAGCAGGTGCCAATGAGGCAACAACCATTGAATTTAGCACTCCAGTGCGCATCGGCGATAAGAATATCCCTGCCGGCAAATACACCCTTTTCATAACCCCGCAAGCATCAGGAGAATGGACCGTTCACCTGAACAGCAAGGGAAATGCCGTATATGCCTACACCAAGGATGGAAAAGTAGATGAAACTGCCCTGTCGAATGACGACATAGTTGCGGTAAAGGCCACACCGGTAATGGGCAACGATATGCATGAGCGACTCACCTTTAGCCTTTCTGCGGAAAACAACAAAGTTGCGAAAGTAACCATGGCATGGGATA
Source organism: Cytophagales bacterium (assembly GCA_038209145.1). GTDB lineage: Bacteria > Bacteroidota > Bacteroidia > Cytophagales > Cyclobacteriaceae > Lunatibacter. The sequence continues at coordinate 1,903 of JBBQXZ010000009.1, forward strand.
AGATGAAATTATCTTTCATGGTAGATACCCAGGTAGAGCAAAAGATGGAAAGCTTTAAATCCGCATTCTAAGGATTTGGCTGTTTGTTATCAAAGGTGGAGACTTGTCTTCACCTTTGATTGTTAAGAAAATAAAGTAAATTTTATTTTCTTAACAATCAATTGTTTAGTAATTTGCCCAGGTGAATTTCACCTGTTTTTAGCAGCTTCAGGCTGATTTTTCAAACGTTATTTTTATACTTGTAAAGAGATTGCAACAGCATATGAAAAACATTTCAACTGATCTGCCAATCGAAAGTGATCCTGTTTACAAAATGGGTTTGTTTTTTGATCTATCACCGGATATGCTTTGTATTGCCGGCTATGATGGGTTTTTCAGAAAGGTCAATCCAGCCTTCTATAAATTGATGGGGTATTCTAAAGAGGAATTGTACAGTAAACCCATTAATTCGTTTGTTTACAAGGAGGACTTTGAAAAGACAATGAAAAGCCGGAAAACTATTGTTACAGGAAATTCCCTGTTGAACTTTGAAAATAGGTATTTAAGTAAAACGGGAGAAATCATCTGGCTTTCGTGGACTTCGGTACCCGCCAAAGAAATTGGGCTCATCTATGCGATAGCAAAGAACATCACCGCCAAAAAACGTCTCGAAGAAGACAGGAATTCTCTTTTGGCTTCCCTGACAAAAGCAAATAAGGAACTCAAAGACCTGACGCTGACGACCTCTCACGACCTTCGGGCTCCAGTAAATAATTTATTGGCACTTTTCGAGATTTTGGATCTTTCTTCGTTGAAGGACCCAGACACCGTGGAGATCATAAATATGTTGAAGCTTTCTACGGATGGCATGAAGGAAACGTTGGATGCCTATGTAGATGTCTTGGGGCAAAAAGAACTTATCCAGACCAAAGTAGAAGTACTTGATTTAGAAAATGTTTTCCAAAAAGTAGCCTCTTCCCTGAGTTCACTTATTGGGTATTCCAATGCTGAAATCACTACTGACTTTTCCCAGGTGCCTTCCGTTAGGTTCAATGCGGCATTTCTAGAAAGTATCTATCTTAATTTGCTTACCAACTCGATTAAATATGCCAAAACGGACGAATTTGCCCGGGTAAGCATTTTCTCCCGACAAGAAAACGGAACCACTCAGTTGATATTTGCCGATGAAGGACAGGGATTCGATATGGAAAATGACGGTGACAAAATATTTGGCTTTCAACAAAAATTCCATGAACATTCCGACAGTAAAGGTATAGGACTGTATTTGGTCCACAATCACATAAGCTCCATGGGGGGGAAGATAGCCGTCAAGAGTGAATCGGGTCATGGGGCCACATTTACGATCTCATTCAATGCCCATGCTTAAAAAGTTATTACGTTATTTTTGGGCCGGCTTTGGCGATTTCCGGGCTGACTTTGCCTTCAAATTGTTTGAAATTATCAATGAAGAGGTTTACCAATTTTGATTTTATGGATTTAAATTTCCCTTTATCGGCCCAGGTATTCTCGGGAATCAATATTTCTGAAGGTACATTTGGACATGTCAGTGGGATTTCTAGGCCAAAGTTTTCTTCTTTGTGAAAAGACACATCATCGAAACTGCCCTGGTGGATTGCGTCTATGATTGCCCGGGTAAATTTCAATTTTATTCTGGAACCCACGCCATAATCCCCGCCACTCCAGCCTGTGTTGACCAACCAGGCGGTGGTTTCGTGTTCTTTCATTTTTTTTGAGAGTAGGGTGGCGTATTTGTTGGGATGCCACATCATAAATGCCGCACCAAAACACGCACTAAAAGTAGCAGAAGGCTCTTTGACTCCCATTTCTGTTCCAGCTACTTTTGCCGTGTACCCTGCAATAAAGTGGTAGCTTGCCTGCTCCGGCGTAAGTTTGCTAACAGGAGGAAGTACGCCAAACGCATCGCAGGTCAAAAAGATGATGTGCTTGGGATGGCCCGCCATGCAGGGGATTTGTGTGTTGGCGATAAAATCTATGGGATAAGATGCCCTGGTGTTTTGAGTAATTCGGGTATCGGAATAATCCACCACACGGGTTTCCGGGTCATAGACTACGTTTTCCAAAACCGTACCATATCGAATGGCGCCAAAGATGTCCGGTTCATGTTCTTCGCTCAAGTCGATGGCTTTGGCATAGCAGCCTCCTTCAATGTTAAATACCCCTTCTCCATTCCAGCAATGCTCATCGTCGCCTATTAGTTTACGGTTGGGGTCTGCACTGAGGGTAGTTTTTCCCGTACCCGAAAGTCCGAATAAAACAGTGACATCTCCTGCCTCACCCACATTGGCTGAGCAGTGCATGGGTAGAACATCCTCCAAAGGCATCAGGTAATTCATTACCGAAAAAATACCTTTTTTCATTTCACCGGCATATTCGGTTCCCAGGATGACCATTTCCTTATGCTCCAGACTAAGTCCAATGCTGGTTTTGGAGGTCATGGTGGTTGTAAACGAATTGGCCGGAAAAGCACCTCCATTAAAGATGACATAATCCGGTTCCCCAAAATCAGCCAATTCTTCATGATTTGGCATAATCAACATGTTTTGCATGAAAAGGGCATGATACGCCCTGGTACAGATGATCCTTATCTTGAGTCTATACTTGGGATCCCACCCGGCGAAAGCATCTACCACATATAAAATCTCACGGGTATTGAAATAATCTATGGCCCGTTCCCGATTTACCATAAAGGTGTGCTCATCCATTTCAAGATTTACGGAACCCCAGTCAATATTTTGCTCCGAATTTGTCTCCCTGACGACCCGCTTGTCTTTGGGACTTCTACCGGTTCGTTTTCCAGAATACACCAGCAAGGCTCCGGTACTGGAAATGGCCGATCCTTTTTCAAGTTTTAAGGCTGATTCGTAAAGCACGGCAGTTTGAGAATTACGCAAAATCTTAGAGACATCTATACCGTATTGTTTAAGAGAAAAGTCCATGATTTATTTTTTGTTGGGTAGAATGTAAAATTACACGCTTATTTTCAAATATTCTTGTGAATAATCTTCTTAAAACATGATTGATGTCAATGAATAGTGCAGCTATTTCGCCTAAAAAAAATATTACTGATGATTCAGGGTGTTGAAACGTCTAAATATCCGCTGGTAACCGCTAAGATGTCGTAGAGGTTTACGGTTGGGTGGAGTTTGTCGTAAACGTAAAATGATGTATCCTACATGGATGTAATATTTATTACATTGGCGTTTCAGCGGGGAATCAAAATATCTGAGATTTTGAAGAGCTGCTTGCATGAAGTTTTAAATTTTACCTACTTTTGGAAAAGTGAAGCTTTTATACAAATGATGCCTGACAACAAAAATATAACGTGGATTATTGAGCGGTTCGCAACGTTCCTTTATTTTATCAAGGAACGATTTGATCTCCATGAGGGCAAGGAGGATGAAATGGAGACCATCGAATACGTCAGGAAAAATGTCGAATTCCGGGGCGCAAACCTTTGGATTTTGATATTTGCCATTTTGGTGGCATCCGTGGGACTAAACGTAAATTCAACAGCAGTCATTATAGGGGCCATGTTGATCTCTCCGCTCATGGGGCCAATCATGGGAATTGGCATGGCTGCGGGGATTAATGATTTTGAACTCCTGCAAAAATCCCTTAAAAACTTGGGAATAGCCGTGATCATCAGTATCATGACGTCTACACTTTATTTTTCTTTTACCCCGCTTAGTGATGCTGAATCGGAATTGTTGGCCCGTACGGAGCCGACTATTTGGGATGTAATGATTGCTTTGTTTGGAGGATTGGCCGGAATTATCGCCGGCTCTAGAAAAGAAAAAAGTAATGCGATACCGGGAGTGGCCATCGCCACAGCACTGATGCCGCCCTTGTGCACGGCAGGGTATGGGATTGCCACCTGGAACATATACTACTTCTTGGGAGCGTTTTACCTCTTTTTTATCAACTCCGTTTTTATTAGCCTGTCCACGTATTTGATTGTCCGTTTTATGCGGTTCCCCAAGAAGGAGTTTATGGATTCAAAAAGAGAGAAAACAGTACGGAATTATATTACGCTTTTTACGCTCTTGACGGTTGTTCCAAGTATTTATCTGGCTTTTAACATTGTAAAAAGAACCATATGGGAAAAATCAGCAGCCAGTTTTGTAAATACTGAATTTGAATTTCCCAGATCCCAGATGATCAGTTCAAAGTTTGCCTATCATCCGGATAGCAGTATCATTGAGATAGCACTTGTGGGAGAGCGGATCAGCGATGAGGACTTGGTTATATTGCAAAAAAAAACCGCGTCATTTAACCTCAGCAACACCTTTTTGTCGGTCAAGCAAAGTGGGGACAACGGGATGGATTTGAATATGCTACGATCAGATGTGCTGAAAGACCTCTATGAACGCAATGAAACCTTGATTAAAAACAAGGATGAAAAGATTCTCTTTTTGGAAAGAGAAGTATCCCAATATATAGAAACAAGTAGAATGACCTTAGATTTGGCAAAAGAGGCAAAAGTCAATCACACTTTGCTGGAATCCTTTTCGGTAAGCAGATCAGTAATTGCCAATTTGAAAGAAGATCGGCAAGATACCGTGTTGATGGCCTTTGTAACCTTTTCGGCAGTACCTTCCAAAAAAGAAACAGATCGGTTGCGCAATTGGTTGAAGGTAAGAACCAAAGCGGATTCTGTTGCTTTAATGGTAGATTGATCTGCTCTTGACTGTATATGGAAATACCGGTTGACTATAACCAAAAATCACCTGATGGGATACGTTGTCACTATACAAAGCAAGTAAATGAACAAATTAATCACAGACCTACAAACCCTTGGACATTTGCCGAAATTCAACGGTGTGCCCAGAGTGCTTTTCTGTTATTGGTCGGGAGGACCTATGCCGGAAGTCCGTAAGTTGAGTTTGGAATATCTGCTTACTTATGCGGGAGTTCCTGTAGTTTTGGTTAATAAAGAAAGTTTTTTATCCCGTTCCTCCGAAGAAAATCCCGTCCACCCTGCATTTGAATTCTTGAGTGCGGTCCATCAATCCGACTACGTACGCACTTACCTTTGGCATTATGTAGGCGGCGGTTGGCACGATATCAAAGCCTCCAAGGTAAATCTTGCCTGTGCCTGGGATGAATTTTCCGACCCCCAGGTGATTTTCGTGGGGAAGCCAGAGCATGCAAAGGGGCCAGCTAAGGTCTTCGACAAAGAAGGAAGATGGATGCCCGATTATTGGAAGGATCTTGTTTCCGTCATAGCTTGGGTAGGAAGGCCAAACACTAAATTCTCAAAAGCTGTTCTGGCGGAAATGCACACCTATTTGGATGGGCAGCTTTTGGAACTGAGAAAACATCCGGGGAAGCATTCCAGGGAAAAAAAAATCCAGAGTCGTACGCTTCTGGGACACCATGCAAAAAAGGTTTATCATTTGATGATGGGAAGGGAGATTCATTATCCGATTCCCTGGACATTGTTTGGCAATCTATTTCATCCCATCAATTTTATTTTCAAAAACCAAGTGAGCAAAAATTTGCCCCAAGACGTCAGAAAAAATGCCGGAATCTACCACCGCGGAAAGTAGGGAGGGGTGAGGGAAGATCCGAATAAACGCGGTTAATTTTCAGGTGGTTAACCACCGGGCATTTGGTAGACAAAATATAAATCTGTATTCAAGTCTTAAACTCAATAATTTTACCTAATTTTGAATCCCATAAGAATACAAACAAAAAATCATCCATCCCTTCTTATGGGTTCTTCAACCAAGCATATTTTTATTACCGGTGGTGTCACTTCCTCATTGGGAAAGGGTATCATCGCTGCGTCTTTGGCCAAATTGTTGCAATCAAGAGGTATATCTGTTGCGATACAGAAATTTGATCCCTACCTCAATATTGACCCTGGCACTTTAAATCCCTACGAACACGGAGAATGTTATGTCACGGAAGACGGTGCGGAAACTGATTTGGATTTGGGGCACTATGAGCGTTTTTTGAATACCACGACGTCCCAGGACAACAATGTAACCACGGGTAAAATCTACAACAATGTCATTACCAAGGAGCGGAAAGGTGAGTATCTGGGCAAAACTGTTCAGGTGGTACCCCACATAACGGATGAGATAAAAAGAAATTTTTACAAACTTGGAAATGACGATAAATATGAGGTAATTATAACTGAAATCGGGGGTTGTGTGGGTGATATAGAATCACTGCCCTTTATAGAGGCAGTTAGGCAGATCAAGTGGGACTTGGGAGCCAATAACTTCTTGGTGATCCACCTGACCCTGATACCCTACCTGGCGGCCGCCAAAGAACTGAAAACCAAACCCACCCAGCATTCTGTAAAGCAACTGCTAGAAGCAGGCGTACAGCCCGACATCTTGGTCTGTCGCACAGAACATCACCTTCCTCCGGATGTAAAGAAAAAAATTGCCCTTTTCTGTAACGTTCAGCTTAACTGCGTCATTGAGGCCATGGATGCAGACACCATCTATGACGTGCCTTTATTGATGAAAAAGGAGAAGCTTGATGAAAGGGTAATGAGCAAATTGAAACTCACCTCCAAGACCAATACCGAACTTGAGCAATGGAAAGAATTTTTGGGAAGACTTAAAAATCCAACCCAAGAAGTGGAAATCGGGCTGGTGGGTAAATATATCTCCTTACCTGACGCTTATAAATCCATCACTGAATCTTTTATTCATGCCGGTGCATCGTTGGAATGTAAGGTGCATTTGAGTCTTATCTCCTCGGAAGAAATCAATCCCGATAATGTGGAAAGGAAACTCGGAGATTTGAACGGCATCTTGGTTGCGCCTGGTTTTGGCGAGCGGGGGTTGGTTGGTAAGATAGAAGCAGTTAAATTTGCCAGGGAAAAAAGGATTCCATTTTTTGGAATCTGTTTGGGAATGCAGATTGCGGTTGTCGAATTTGCCCAAAACGTAATAGGCCTGGAAGATGCGAGTTCCACAGAAATGAACCCCGACACAACAAATCCCGTGATATTCCTTATGGAAGACCAAAAAGGCATCACCCAGTTGGGAGGGACCATGAGATTGGGATCATATACCTGTGAGTTAAAAAAAGGCACCAAATCCAGCCTTGCTTACGGGCAATCCAAAATAAGCGAGAGACACCGGCACAGGTATGAGTTTAACAATAAATATTTGGAAAAATTCGAATCAAAAGGTATGATTGCCGCAGGAAAAAACCCTGAAAGTGGGTTGGTGGAAATAATTGAACTGGAAGACCACCCCTGGTTTGTGGGAACGCAGTTTCATCCGGAATACAAAAGTACGGTATTGTCCCCCCATCCGCTTTTTATACGGTTTGTAAAAGCGGCAATAGAAGCAAAACAACATATTAACGCATAGGAATAATTATTAATCATTTTAAGGCCTTTTCGATACGATAGGGCAAAATTGACATTATGGATAAAAATCAAGCGACGGGTCTATTGCTTTTTGCGGCAGTAATCCTGATATACTCGCTCTTCTTTGCGAGTGGTCCGGAACCCCTTCCAGAACAAGCTCCTTCTGTTGTTCAGACGGAGGCCGTTCAGCCGAGTCTTCCAGACGAGGTAGCAGAAACTCCGGAAGCAGGGTCTGATAGCGTTCAGAACGTCCAACTTCGCCAAAAATTCGGAGCATTTGCCGATGTGGCTGAGGGGACGGATCAGGAAGTGACGCTGGAAAACAAAGACATGCAGGTTGTCTTTTCCACCCGGGGAGGTGAACTGAAAACCGTGGAATTAAAAGAATTCAAAACATGGGAAATGGAGCCACTGGTACTTTTTGAGGAGGACCATTCATCCATTTCCTATCAAATACCCACCCTAAATGGTACGGTCGATTTAAACGATTTGTATTTTGACGTGTCCGAAAAGGAAATAACGGTAGGTGAAAATCCGGCTAAGCAGGTGATTTTCACGGCCAAAGTTGGTTTGGGCGCTGTCATCAGAACTTATACGTTACAAGGTTCCGGATACTTGCTAGATCATCAAATTGAATTTCAGAATCTTGGCAGCCAGTTGAGCAATAAGCAGGTTAATATTCAATGGGAGGATGATTTGAGGAGGTTGGAGGAAGATCTCAAAGAATCTAGGGTCAAAACCTACATGAATTATTATAGCGCTGATGGCAGTTATGACTATTTGACAACAGGCAACTCGGAGGATGAAGTCCAAGTCAGTGTACCGCTGCATTGGGTGGCATTCAAGCAGCGCTTTTTTACATCCAGTATCATCTCAGACCAATTTTTCTCATCCGGTCAGCTTTCGCAAAGCACTGATGAATCCAACGACAGCATCGAAAAAAGCATGTCTGCCTCATTGATTCTTGGACTTGAGGGCGATTCGGGTGCTGTACAATATTATTTTGGACCCAACAACTATAATATACTTCGGAAAATTGCTCCAGATTTTGACAAAAACGTGGACATGGGTTACGTTTTTGTAAGTTGGGTAAACAAGTATATCATTGTAAATCTCTTCCATTTTCTGGAGAATTATTCCAATAACTATGGGATAATCATTATCCTGATTGTATTTATTATCAAGCTATTCTTACTGCCTCTGACGTATAAGTCCTACATAGGCATGGCCAAGATGCGCGTGATCAAGCCGGAGATCGATGAGTTGAAGGAAAAATACAGCGAGGACCCTACCAAAATGCAGCAGGAACAGATGAAGCTTTTTGGTCAGCTGGGTGTTAGCCCGATATCTGGATGTTTGCCCCTGGTGCTACAGATGCCCTTTTTGTTGGCCATGTTTTTCTTTTTCCCAAATTCAATCGAACTGCGGCAGGAATCGTTCCTTTGGGCACATGATTTGTCGACTTATGACACCTTTATAAAGTTGCCGTTCACCATTCCGTTTTATGGGGCACATGTGAGCTTGTTTACCTTGTTGATGACGGTTTCCCAAATCGCTTATACCCACTTCAACAACCAACTGACCGCTGTACAAGGTCCCATGAAAAACATCGGCTATATCATGCCTGTTGTCTTTATGTTTGTGTTGAATTCCTTTCCCGCGGCACTTAGTTTCTATTATTTTGTTTCCAACATGGTGACATTCGGTCAGCAGGCGTTGATAAAGCAGTTTGTGGATGATGAGAAAATCAGGGAAAAGGTAGAAGAGACGAAAGTCAAAAATGCCAATAAAAAGAAATCAAAATTTCAGACGAAACTGGAGGAAGCCATGAAAACTGTGGAATCCAAGAAGAAGAAAAAGCAGTGATCCGTTACGTTAAAAGAGGCATTGGAGACAATGCCTCTTTCTTTTGATTTACTCGGATCACTCAAAATACAATGGAAGATCAGGGAGTGAAAGTTGGGTTTAGCGGCAGACTCAATGGCTGTTTTCCACAATATGATGTGGAAAACTATATGTACATGGTTCCGTTTTTAATGATATATTTGTATTTCCTTGATAAAAGAATTGAAATGAAGTCATGATTAAAATTACCTATTATGGACACTCCACGTTTTTATTTACCATAAAAGATAAAACAATCCTCTTTGATCCTTTTATCCGGCCAAATCAGCTGGCAGATCAAATCGATGTCACGACGATTAAACCGGACTATATCTTGGTTACCCATGGTCACCAAGACCATGTGGCAGACGTAGAAACGATTGCCAGGCAAAGTAATGCAATGTTGGTGTCAAATTTTGAAATAATCAGTTGGTTTGAAAAAAAAGGAATTGAAAATGTCCACCCGATGAACCACGGAGGATTAAAGTCATTTGACTTTGGAATTGTAAAATACGTCAATGCGGTTCACAGTAGTACGTTGCCGGACGGGGCTTCTGGGGGTAACCCTGGTGGATTTGTGGTTAAAAGCGAAGAAGGTACATTCTATTTTGCAGGAGACACGGCTCTTACCTATGACATGAAGCTTATCGGAGAGGAATTTGACATCGACTTTGCCTTATTGCCGATTGGCGATAACTTCACGATGGGGATCAAAGATGCACTTAAAGCCGCTGATTTTGTGGGGACACCAACGATTATTGGCATGCATTATGACACCTTTCCCTACATTCAAATAGATAAAGAAGCAGCTCTTGCAGCGGCAAGTTCCGCCGGAAAAGAGTTGCTGTTGCTTTCAATTGGAAAAAGTATCACCCTTGGAAAAAAATAATGGGAAAAGTAATTGTTATCGCTAATCAAAAAGGTGGGGTAGGTAAAACAACCACCGCCATGAATCTTGCAGCAAGTCTGGCCGTATTGGAATATAAAACCTTGGTCATAGATGCAGACCCCCAGGCCAATACTACGTCTGGGCTCGGATATGACCCTAAAAGTATCACCACCAGCGTCTATGAGTGTATGGTCGATGAAATCGATGTCCAGGAAATTATCATTGAGACAGAGTTTGACAACCTTCACCTCGTCCCCTCCCATATTGACTTGGTAGGAGCAGAAGTTGAAATGGTCAACTTGGAAAACAGAGAGGAAAAAATGCGGGAAGTCATAGCTGTTGTAAAACAAAACTACGATTTCGTTATCATAGACTGTTCGCCCTCACTGGGGCTTATCACCATCAATGCCCTCACCGCCGCGGACTCGGTAATCATTCCCGTACAATGTGAATACTTTGCCTTAGAGGGTTTGGGAAAGCTTCTTAACACGATCAAGATCATTCAGTCCAGGTTAAATCAACACTTGGAGATAGAGGGTATATTGCTGACCATGTATGATGTCCGGCTTAGGTTGTCCAATCAGGTGGTAGAGGAAGTACGCATGCACTTCAAGGATATGACTTTTGAGACCATCATTCCCCGAAACATCAAATTAAGTGAATCTCCAAGTTTTGGCCTGCCGGTGGTAGCCTTCGACGCAACCGGAAAAGGTGCCCTTGCCTATTTAAACTTAGCGAACGAAATTGCCGCCAAGAATGGAATGGCAAAGATGAATTGAATAGAAAAGTATGACGGATAATAAAACCACAAAAAAAAGAGGCGCATTGGGTAGGGGGCTTGGGGCGCTGTTACAGGATTCCCCTGTCTCCAACCGATCAGAACGGGATGCTGTGGTTCACCCCGTGGCTGGGATTTATGAAATCGACTTAAGTGAAATTCAGGTAAACCCCTACCAACCACGGGTTCACTTTGACAAGGATGCGCTCAATGAACTGGCAGAATCTATCAGGGTTCAAGGAATTATTCAACCTGTCACAGTCAGAAAACTGGCAGACAAGGAATTCCAACTTATATCCGGGGAGCGAAGGTTTCAGGCATCCAAAATAGCTGGCCTTGACCGGATACCCGCATATGTCCGAACTGCCAATGACCAGCAAATGTTGGAAATGGCGCTCATCGAAAACATTCAGCGAGAGAACCTTAACGCCTTGGAAATTGCCCATTCTTACCAACGCCTACTCAGTGAGTGTGACCTGAAGCAAGAGCAATTGGGAGATCGGGTAGGTAAAAACCGAACGACTGTCAATAATTATTTGCGCCTTTTAAAATTACCACCTGATATTCAAGCGGGTATACGGGACCAAAAAATCAGTATGGGCCACGCCCGGGCACTGATAAATATCGAGGATGTAGAAAAACAGCTCGCCATATTTAACAAGACCATTGGGGAAGAGCTAAGTGTACGAAAAGTCGAATCGCTCGTAAAAATCCTAAATTCCCCCAAAGAGGAAGAAATACAAGATACTAAACATCGGCTTGACCCAGTAAAAAAATACGAGATAAATAAAATACAGCAAAAACTGGCTTCCCATTTCGGAACAAAGGTATCACTAAAGACTGATGCAAAAGATAAGGGAGAAATCAAGATTCCATTTCACTCCACCAATGATCTTAATAGAATCCTTGAACTCCTTGAACTGATTTAGTAGTGTCCATTTTCCAACTTTTTCCATGAAAAAGACCGCCTATAAGCTTTTGGCAATTTTTCGCAAGACACTACCAGCTTTGCTTGTGTTATGGCTTGGCCATAGTTATGCGCTTGCGCAAGAAGTAGATACCTCCAGGGTAGAGCAATCAATTGCCGAAGTTGCAGACGAGCTTTCTGATGAAGAACGGGTACCGGGATATAAAAACCCCAAAAAAGCATTATTGATGGCTTTGGCTTTTCCCGGTGGAGGACAAATTTACAACGAGAAAGTATGGAAGGTACCCCTGATTTATGGGGGAATCCTCGCAAGTATTTATTTTCTTGAATTCAACAACCGAAGATATAAACAGTTTTTGGTAGCTTTGGACATTGTTAGAACCCCGGGGTCTCCAGTTGCAAATCCCTTCCCGAATTTAAATCAGGATGCGATTATACGAAATGTTAATTTTTGGCGCAGAAACAGGGATTCCATGTTCTTGGTTTTTGCGGGGATTTATGCATTGGGTGCAGTGGACGCTTTCGTGGATGCACATCTTTCGGGTTTTGATATCAGTGATGACTTGACCTTTAGCATAGAACCGTCAGTAGAACCCTTGCTTGCCTCCAATGCGGCACTTGGGGTATCATTCAAAATAAAATTTTAGCCAATGAATATATTGATATTGGGATATGGTAAAATGGGAAAAATCATCAGTGAAATAGCTGAAGATCACGGACATCATATTGCCGCAAAAATCAACATAGACAATGTAAGTGACTTAGAAATGTTGGATGCGTCATCCATCGATGTTGCCATAGAATTTAGTCAGCCGGAAGCTGCTTGGGAAAACATCATGTGGGCACTCAAGAGAAAGATTCCGGTAGTAAGTGGAACCACGGGCTGGCTGGAAAGAAAGGCAGAGGTAGAATCAGCCTGTAAAGCGCTGGACGGTACTTTCTTTTATGCTTCCAATTATAGCATAGGAGTAAATATTTTTTTCAGGGTGAACAAATTTCTAAGTAAGTTGATGAAGGATCAAAATGCCTATCAGGTCAGTCTGGAGGAGATTCACCACACCGAAAAGAAAGATGCACCTAGCGGTACGGCCATTACATTGGCAGAAGGAATCTTGGCAAACAGTGAAAGGCTTGACGGCTGGGAATTGAAATCAGATGCTGCTCCACGGGCAGGATTTTTGCCCATCACTTCCAGACGAATTGATCCTGCACCTGGCACACATATTGTCAAATACCAATCCGAAATTGACGATATCGAAATCCATCATACCGCACACAGTAGAAAAGGCTTCGCACAGGGCGCGGTTTTGGTGGCCGAATGGATAAAAGATAAAAAAGGTATATATTCGATGGATGATTTTTTGTCCCTCTAACCAACACGTATAAATGAGTAAAACACCCAAGAAGAAATCAGCAATCAGAGAATGGGCAGACGCCTTGTTGTTTGCCGTAATTGCCGCCAGTTTGATCCGTTGGTTATTGCTGGAACCCTTTACCATACCCACTGCGTCCATGGAGAAATCCCTGCTTGTGGGAGATTTCCTGTTTGTCAGTAAGATGCATTATGGTACCAGGATCCCGCGTACGATCATTCAGATGCCCCTGACCCATCAAAAGATCTGGGGTACGGACATTCCTTCCTATTCTGATGCGGTTCAGTTGCCCTATTATCGCCTTCCAGGCTTTACCAGCATCAAACGCAATGACGTAGTGGTGTTCAATTTTCCGGATGAGCTTTGGTATCCCACTGATCTGAAGACAAACTATATCAAGAGAGCTGTGGCGGTACCCGGCGATATTTTGGAAATAAAAGATACTCAAATCTATATAAACGGACAAGCTTCCGAAAATCCAGAAGAGATGCAATTTTCCTATGACGTGTTGACTTCCCGGCAATTGAATTTGGAATTCTTTGATCAGTTTGGAATCAATCCGGACAGTTTTTATCCGTTTTCGGACAACTCTGGATATTTGGTTTTTGCCACGCAGGAGATGGTTGACAAATTATCCGCAAATCCCGCGGTATCTTCCGTCAAAAAACGCACGGGCAAGGCAGGACAGGGAGATGGAAACATATTTCCCGACGGTGCCTATTTTGGTTGGAATAAGGATTATTTTGGACCGTTGGAAATCCCCGCCAAAGGATGGACAATTAACCTGGATGAAGACAACTTCCGAAAATATGCCTATACGATCGAGAAGTTTGAAGGACACAAAAATGTGACAATTGATGCCAATCAGCTCTTTATCGATGGTCAAAAAGTAACTACATATACCTTCAATCAAGATTACTATTTCATGATGGGTGATAATCGTCACGACTCCCTGGACTCCAGATTCTGGGGTTTTGTGCCCGAAGACCACGTGGTTGGAAAAGCCTGGTTTCTGTGGCTTTCACTGGAAAAACACAAGACCTTCTTCGATAAGATCCGCTGGAATAGATTTTTCAAGTCTATCGATTAGCAGCTTCAAGATTCAACAGCTTCAATGCTTTAGAAACCCTCAAATTACCTTTAATTTGGGGGTTTTGCATTACCATCTGATTTCTTTCTTCCCATTCGTTCTCAAATAGAAATTCGCCTGGCTGAAATGTCTGCATCCCAGGAAGCCCCGGTGGGCTGAAAGCGGACTGGGGTGTGGTGCCAGTAACTTTAAATGGTCACTTTCTAAAATAAAACTCCCTTTTTTTTGGGCGTAAGCACCCCAAAGCATAAAGACCAATCCGGTTTTTTTTGAGGCCAATGCCCGTATTGCGGCATCTGTGAATGATTCCCATCCTTTGTTTTGGTGACTACCGGCCTTCTGTGCCTCTACAGTCAGTGTGGCATTCAGCAGTAAAACTCCCTGATTGGCCCATCGCTCCAAGTTGCCGTGGGAGGGGATGGGGATTTCCAAATCTGTTTTGAGTTCCTTAAATATGTTCAACAGGGATGGGGGAAAAGGGATGCCTTCCTGTACCGAAAATGAAAGGCCGTGTGCTTGATTTGGCCCGTGATAAGGGTCCTGTCCCAGGATTACTACTTTCACCTTATCGAAGGGACATTTCCAAAATGCCTCAAAAATGTCTTTGCCGGAAGGGTAGATGGTTTTGTGCTGATATTCCTTTTTCACAAAGGTGGCAAGCTGCTCAAAGTACGGTTGTCCAAATTCATCCGAAAGTACCTCCTTCCATGTATTTTCTATTTTCACTTCCATTTAAATAAACGGGGTTGGTTTTTGTAAAATTAAACCGTTAATTTCGAATAAGTTTTTGAATATCCAAAGGAAAAATGGTCACGGCAATTACAGAGGGAATCAAAGTTACCGTAGAAGCTACGTATCAGACGGAGTTTTCCAGCCCGCAACAGCAGCATTTTGTTTTCATCTACAAGGTAACCATTGTCAATGAAAGTAGTGCAACTGTGCAGTTGTTGAAAAGAAAATGGGAGATTCATGATGCCGGTGAGCAACTGAAACTGGTGGAGGGAGATGGCGTTGTGGGACAACAGCCAATAATGGAAAGCGGTGCCATTCACCAATATGTTTCCGGCTGTAACCTTCGATCGGGACTCGGCAAGATGAGGGGGAAATATTTCATGGAGAGAATTATGGATGGACAACTGATAGAAGTAATCATACCGGAATTTCAACTAATAGCCGAAATCTTTGACAATTAGCCGGTTAGCAGCTATTTTTTTTATGGCCGGAGAATATCTGATCTATTTCTTGGACAGAACGGATCACCACAGTCTTCACACACCTTTTGCCTTTTCTCTTTACCGGGATTTGAGGATAAATTTAGACCAACATCGCAAAGGTAACCCAACGTTGGAAATGTTGCGCCTAAGACTTGGCAAAGATAAAAGTGTGCTGAAAATAAAAGATGAAGGAGCGGGTTCAAAATTTGCGCTTGGTTCTAACAGGTCGGTATCATCCATTTGCAAAAACTCCTGTAGTTCATTGTCATATAATTTACTTTATCAATTTTTCTTGACAGAAACACCTGCATTGACTGTGGTGGAATTGGGGACTTCTTTAGGAATAAATACCGGATATTTGGCAGACAGAACAATTGGCACAGTATATACTTTTGAAGCGGACCCTTCGCTTCTTGAAATTGCCGGAAAAAATCTTTGCTCATTTTCAAATGTCCACTTCATACCCGGGAATATACAGGACACATTACCTGTGTTTTTGAAGGGTCGATCCCGCATTGATTTCATACAGATCGATGCAAACCATACCCATGCAGCCACTTTGCAGTATTGCAAATGGGTTTGGCCCTATTTGCATGAAAAAAGTGTTGTTGTGGTTGGAGACATTCATTGGTCACCGGAAATGAAAAACGTATGGTTGGAAATTAAGCGGTTTCCGGGAGTGAGTTCCACTATGGATTTTTTTGAGTGTGGTGTATTATTTTTTAGATCGGGAATTCAGGTGGAGCATCATATTTTATACTATCCTGGCTATTAACCTGGGTTCGGTTGTTTTTTACAGATTAATTTGCAACCACCATACCCTATCTACAAGTTGTCTAAATTCCACCCAAGAACCAATCATTCGCAAAACAACCGTTGTCAAAACTCCAGCAGATTGGCCGATTTGATAGCCCTGGGTTGAAACCCAGGGTAAAAATAGCGCAAATCTACCCGTTTTGGCCGCATGCCCCCCACTACGGCCAACCCATTCCCGCCAAAACCCCAAAACGTTTATCTGATATCCCAGATTTGAAACCAGGATCGATATCGTAAATAATTTAACCAGATAATTGTATCGCCAGTTTGCCGAATAATAAAACTCAGTTTATTGATCGTTTAAGCCTGTCATGTCCTTCTCAACATCTTCGATATTTTTTATTTGATAGCGCAAGTCAAAATAGGAATTCTATCAGGCTGGCGTAAGATAAATAGAAATAATTGATCAGAATATATCGTCCTGTTTTTTGCCATGGGCGGGCGTGGTGTGTGTTTTGGAGAATCCATAACAGTTGGATTTTCCATGTAAGGGGAATATTTAAGGAGGTTACAGCTTTTGGTTTAAAAATTGCTATATTCGGTTGGTTGGAAATTTAAGTGGGGGTTTAACCTAACTATTCCTTAGATGATGTTAAATTTACACAATAAATCAGTACGTGAAATGTTTGTTTTCAATAAGAAAGCAATTGTAAAATAAAAACTATGATGAACGAAGAGTCTGGAAAAGCTGTGCATAAACAGGAACAAGGTAAAAATATCTTAATTATAGTGTTGTTAATCCTTGTGATCATTAGCGGTGTAAAATTGTATTATGACCATCAGGAAAAGGCACAAAAAACCGAGGAAATTTTGATTTTGTCGGAAGAAAACACAGGCCTAAATCAACGGTTGGACTCAATCACCTATGAGCTTGAAATTAGGATCAATGAAATCAAGCAACTTGGGGGAGATATTGATTCACTGATTGCCATCAAGGACCAACTGATCCTTGAGCGAAACAGCAATAGAAGCCGAACAGTGGCTGAAATAGCCAAACTAAACCAACGGATAGATGGCTACGGCAAATTGTTGCGGGAAAAGGATGCGGATATTGTCAAGCTCAAAGCGATGAACGAACAGCTTTTTTCTGAGAATACAGTGTTGAAATCCTCTAAAGCTGAAATAGAAGAGGAGGTGGTAAAATTGAACCAGAAGACGCAAGAGCTGGAAGAAAAGGTAAATGTTGCCGCAAAGTTGCGTGCTGAAAATATTGTGGTGGCTGCCGTAAATTCAAGAGGAAAAGAAAGAGAAGGTGAATTTAGAAATCGGCAGCAGGAGAAGCTGAAAATTACTTTTACGCTTGCGGATAATCAGGTTGCGCCTTTCGGCACGAGAGATATTTATGTTCAAATTTTATCTCCAAATAACCAGGTTATTTTTGATATTGCCAAGGGTTCAGGCACATTTAGCATGGATGGACGGGAGGAGTTTTATACCGCCAGACAGGATATTTTGTTCAACAACTCCCTCCAGCGGTTGACGTATTTCTACGAAAAGGGCTCGGATTACTCCAAAGGGATGCATAAGGTTCGGATTTTTGCAGATGGATTGGAGATTGGGGAGAGGGCATTTGAAGTGAAATAAAATCTCCACATACTTGGTTAATTAGTCGCAAACGGCTAATTTTGCAAATTGATTTTAAAAAAATATACTTAATTCAATTTAGAATGTTCCAAAAAGATTATGAGACGGTATTCATCCTTACTCCCGTTTTGTCTGATGTTCAGATGAAGGATACCGTGGACAAGTTCGTAAACTTGTTAAAAGAAGAGGGAGCAGATATTGTTAATGTGGAAAATTGGGGGCTGAAAAAGCTTGCCTATCCCATCCAGAAGAAAATCACTGGATTTTATGTGCTGGTAGAGTTCAAGGCTTTGCCTACGTTGCTCAAAAAATTGGAGATCGAATATCGAAGAGAAGAAAAAGTGTTGAGATTTTTGACGACCGTTCTCGACAAGCATTCCATCACGTATGCTGCGAGAAGAAGAAAAGGAGAGTTTAACAAAAAAGCAGAAGTAAAGGAGGAAGCCGCCAAATGACACTAAAAAACGAACCTATCAACAGGGAGCAGATTAAGAAAAAATACTGCCGATTCAAAAAACTGGGGATCAAGTACATTGACTACAAAGATCCCAATTTCCTTTTGAAATTTGTGAATGAGCAGGGAAAAATCCTTCCGCGTCGACTGTCTGGAAATTCCGCCAAATTCCAACGTAAAGTTGCCCAAGCTATCAAAAAAGCGAGACATTTGGCCTTGTTGCCTTATGTAGCTGATGGTCTGAAATAATTTCTGACTGTGTCATTCAACATTAATAATCCTTATTACAATGGACGTTATATTAAAAACAGATATAAAAGGGCTTGGGTATAAAAATGATTTGGTGGAGGTAAAGCCAGGTCACGGAAGAAATTACCTCATTCCCCAAGGTTTTGCCGTATTGGCAACTGCTTCTAACAAGCGGGTGCTCGAAGAGAACATCAAGCAAGCAGCACACAAAGCAGAAAAAATAAAAACCAGTGCCGAGGCTTTAGCCGAAAAAATAGCCAATACCGTCTTGGAGATCAAAGCCAAGATCGGTGATTCAGGCAAGATTTTTGGTAAGGTTACTACGCTCCAGATTTCAGATGCCCTTGCTGACAAAGGAATCGATGTAGACAGAAAGAAAATCTCAATTAACCAGCCGGTTTCAACCGCCGGTGAGTTTGAAGCGGAAGTGGATTTGCACAGGGAAGTCAAAACTACCGTAAAATTTGTGGTAGTAGCAGAATAAGTAAGAGAAGCCCGGTTTATCTGGGCTTCTCTTTTACTACTTTTAGTTGGAATCATGTTTTTCTTGACAGACTTTTAAGGCTTGAATTTCCCAAATCAACCTGTTTAATTTGTTGCCTTTGTAATTCTTATTTATGAAAGTGGGATCACCGGACTGATTCCAAATTTTGGTTCCATTGGTTTTTTGGCTACATTTATTCACATGGAATTCAGGACAAATTTTTCGATCCAACCACACAAAAATAAAGTTACTTATGACCGCCCAGTTTTTACGATGGGATCCTGTTTTTCTTCCATGCTGGGCCACCGGCTGGGGTTGGGCAAAATGGCGGTGTCGAGCAACCCTTTCGGTGTGATTTTCAATCCGTTGTCCGTTTGCGAATTGCTAGCCATTTCCATACAAGAAAAAGACCTGCGAGATGAAGATTTTTTGGTTTCCAATGGATACCATTACCATTACTTGACTCATTCATCGATCTATGGCAGGAATTTCGAAGAATTGAAGCAACGGCTAAAGACCATCCAGGAAGAATTGAGAAGTCTTCTGTCCAAAGCCAGTCATGTGTTCTTAACATGGGGTTCATCTTATGTCTATGAAAAGCAACCCGAAGGTCTTGTAGTGGCCAATTGTCACAAACAGCCCGGCAGTCATTTCAAAAAGAGGCTTTTAACTCTGGCAGAAATGAAATCGGCTTTTAGTACCTTTTATGCAGCGATGATTCGCCACCAGCCCACTGTTCAAATCGTCCTGACGGTTAGCCCTGTCAGGCATCTGAAGGATGGTATTCCAGAGAATCAGTTAAGTAAAAGTCTGCTTCGGATTCTTTGCCACGATTTGGCGGAGACCCATGCGCAGGTATCCTATTTTCCAAGCTATGAATGGATGATTGACGACCTAAGGGACTATCGGTTTTACAAATCCGATCTCATTCACCCCTCAGAAGTTGCGGAGGAATACATCTGGCAGGAGTTTCAGAAGGTTTATTTTGATCAAAACACCCAATCATTATGGGCAAGAATCAAACGGATTCAAACGTCACTTGCCCATAAGCCCTTCCAGCCTGAAAGCATTTCCCATCAGACTTTTTTGTGTAATTTGCTTCATGAAATGGAAGAATTAAAGCCCCAAGTAGATTTTTCTTCAGAAATTGAAAGGGTAAATAAACAGCTCTATTCTATTTAATTAGATCATACCTACAGGCGAACATTTTAACTACAAGTTGGAAGATTTATTTGGAAATACTATTCAGGAAGACAAACTAGTGGCGATGTATGCGGATGTCATCTTACCTGTCCCCATACCCAAAACATTCACCTATCGCATTCCTGTGGTGCTTCAATCCCTGATAGGCATCGGATTTAGGGTCATTGTTCCTTTCGGGAAGAAAAAAATTCTCACGGGAATTGTGGCAAAAGTTCACGGAAAGGCGCCTGCTGTTTATGAAGCCAAATTGATTTTGGACCTTTTGGACAATACCCCGGTAGTCAATGCGCTGCAGATCAATTTCTGGGGATGGATGTCATCCTATTATTGTTGCCACATCGGTGAGGTGATGAATGCGGCATTACCCAGCGGTTTGAAAATCAGCAGCGAGAGCAAAGTTCAGATGAATCCTGATTTTGAACTGGACAACCCTGGGTTTCCCATGGACGCAAGGGAGCTTGTTTTGCTGGAGGTCTTGCAGGATAAAAAAGAACTTGATATGCAGGCCTGCAGTGATTTGTTGGGTTTGAAGTCTGCCCACCTCATCATCAAGAGTCTTTTGATAAAAGAAGCAGTGCTCGTTTTCGAGGAGATAAAGGAAAAATATCATCCCAAAAAGGAAACCAGAATCAAACTCAGCTCCAGGTACCTAAACAACAAGAAGGAATTGGAGAACTTGTTTGATTCGCTGAAAAGCCAACCTAAGCAGGAGGAGATACTGCTGAAATACCTGCAACAAGTTCCCGTATATCAACAGCCTCAAATGAACACGTCGGGTATGCCGAAAAATCTGTTTGGCAAGGCGGGATTGTCCGAGAGTTCCTTAAAGACGTTGATAAAAAACGGGATTTTGGAGGAGTTTAAAGTGATCATCAGTAGGTTTGAGGAGATTCCGATCTTACAGGAGACGGTTCAACTTGCCACTTTCCAGCAGGAAGCCTTTTCTTCGATCAAAGCGCAATTTGAAACCAAACAGACGGTTTTGTTGCAGGGAATAACTGGGAGTGGAAAAACCGAAATCTATATCCAGTTGGTTCAAGAGGTGTTGGAAAGTGGGTCACAGGTTTTGTTGTTGCTTCCTGAAATAGCCCTCACAACCCAAATTGTAAACCGACTCCAGCGGGTGTTTGGAAGCAACATGGGAGTCTATCACTCCAAGTTTTCGGACAATGAACGGGTAGAGGTCTGGCTTGGTGTATTGTCGGGGAAATATAATTTTGTGGTGGGAGTCAGATCGGCGGTTTTTCTGCCGTTCGACAGTCTGGGTCTTATCATAATCGATGAAGAGCATGAACCATCTTATAAGCAGTTTGATCCCGCTCCTCGATTCCAGGGCAGGGACGCTGCCATTATGTTGGCTTGGCTACATCAAGCCAAGACAATCTTGGGGAGTGCGACGCCTTCCTTTGAATCATTCCACAACGCACGTATAGGTAAATATGGCCTCGTTCAGATCAATCAGCGTTACGGAAAGGCCGAATTGCCCCACTTTATGCTCACCAACATCCTGTCGGACAAAAAGAAAAACCTCTACAAACTTGATTCTACCCGGCTCCTAAGGGAGAAAATTCAGGACGCACTCAACCGGCAAGAGCAGGTACTGATCTTCCAGAATAGAAGGGGATATGCTCCCTATATGTCCTGCGAAGAGTGCGGCTGGATTCCCGAGTGTGAGCATTGCGATGTAAGCCTCACCTACCACCAATTTGCGGAAGAAATGCGTTGCCATTACTGCGGGTTTAAGGAGAAAGTGCCTCCGCTTTGCCCGGCCTGCGGAAGCCAGAAATTGACGTTGGTGGGAGTAGGAACGGAGCGTATCGAAGAGAACTTGAGCCTGCTGTTTCCCGAGGCCCGCATCGCCAGGATGGATTTGGATACGACGCGGAGCAAATATGGATACCAACGGTTGTTGGAGGAATTTGGAGCGGGCAATATCGATATCTTGGTGGGGACACAAATGATTTCAAAAGGCTTGGATTTTGACAAAGTTACTGTAGTAGGTGTTGTAGATGCAGACCGTATGCTTTACTTCCCTGATTTCCGATCCGGAGAGCGTGCTTTCCAGATGATCACCCAAGTGGCGGGACGCGCTGGTAGAAGGGATAAAATGGGGACGGTGGTATTGCAGTCGCGAAATCCGGATCTACCGATTTTCAAGCAGATCATGGATGGCGATTATATCAATTTTTATCTGCAGGAAATGGGTGAGCGAAAAAGATTTTTTTATCCGCCGTTCGTAAAGTTGATAAAGGTGACCGTTAAACACAAAGACTTTAAAATTGCCGAAAAGACGGCAAGGCATCTCTTTCAGTTATTGGCGGATATTCCAGTCCGGAAGATTATGCTGGGGCCTGAGAAAGGTCTTGTCGGCAAAATAAAAAACCAATATATTTTTGAGATTTTTGCCAAAATTGACAGATCCGGAAACCACCACCCTGATTTTAGACAAGGTCTGGAAGAATGCCTAACCCAGCTGCGTGCGGAAAAAGACTTCAAATCTACCCGTTTCGTGGTAGATGTTGATCCTTATTAACAGACAGATTATCCAAACATATGGGGGAATACGTACGTACTTGTTTAAACCAAACGCACAACCGTGAAAATTCAAATTCAGGGATACACTTCCTGCGTGACATTTGGGGCTGATATATTGCATGGATCAACAAAGACACCTGCTCAACGTATCCGAAGGGATAGATTAACTTTGGCAGTGGAATTGTATTGGGTTTTGTAGGCCAAAATTGGGTGTGTTTTTGAGTGACTTATATTTTAAATGTTTAATTCACGGGTAAAAAAACTATCACTGCCATGACACTTTCAGAATTTAAGGATCAGGTATACTTAGCGGAAATGCCGGATCATCTTTCAGTATATCTAACGGCACTTTGGCATGACGCAAAGGGTGACTGGAAGGGGGGGCACGATTTGATTGACCAACTGCCTGGAAGAGATGCAGCTTATGTACACGCCTACCTACATCGCAAAGAAGGTGATCAGTACAATGCTGACTATTGGTACAAAAGATCGGGAAGGCCAAGAAGCCAACTTAGTTTGGAAAAAGAGTGGGAAGAATTGGTGTCCTACTTTTTGACCGGATGATATTTCCAATGGGATTAAAGAGATACCCCTGCATGATGATAGGCGGATACTTTTTAATACGTAACTTTGACTTTCAAACCTATCAGGAGATATGAAAATAGCATTGGTTGCCCATGACGGGAAAAAGGCCGATATGGTCCATTTTTTAAGTGGATTCAAGCACGCGTTGGAAGGAGTAGAACTTGTGGCTACGGGCACTACGGGTCAGCACATAGAAAGAGCCGGGTTTAGGGTCAACAAGTTGCTTTCCGGACCACTTGGAGGTGACGCTCAAATTGGTGCCATGGTGGCCCAGAAAGAGCTGGATATGGTTATCTTTTTTAGGGATCCCTTGGGTAAGCACCCCCATGAGCAGGATGTGCAGATGCTCATGCGAATTTGTGATGTGCATAATGTTCCCCTTGCCACCAACTTCGCCGCTGCGGAACTGATGTTTAAAAACCTTACTGACCTTTGATAGAATACATGGAAAACAAGACAATAAAGAAAATAGGCGTACTTACCTCTGGAGGGGATGCACCGGGAATGAATGCCGCTATCAGGGCGGTGGTTCGGGCGGGGTTTTATTATAATTTGGAAGTTTTTGGAATTTACAGGGGTTATGAGGGGATGATCAATAATGATATTCGGAAAATGGACAGTAAATCTATTGCGCATGTATTGGAGCGGGGAGGTACTTTTCTGAAATCCGCCCGAAGTGCTGAATTCAGAACTCCGGAGGGAAGGAAAAAAGCCTACGAAAATCTGAAAAGTAATGGTATTGACGCCTTGGTGGTAATCGGTGGGGATGGTTCACTGACAGGGGCCCACTTGTTCTATAAGGAATTTGGTATCCCGGCAGTGGGATTGCCCGGCACGATTGACAATGATCTTTTTGGTACTGATCTGACCATAGGTTTCGATACGGCTTGCAATACGGCCATTCAGGCAATTGACAAAATAAGGGATACAGCCACCTCCCACGATCGGCTTTTCTTTATTGAAGTGATGGGTCGGGACGCAGGCTTTATTGCCATCAATGCGGGTATTGGGAGTGCTGCTGCTGCTATATTGATTCCCGAAAAAAAAATGCCTGTTGAAATGCTTCTTGAACGGTTGAAAAATAGGGAAAAAGCCAAAAAAGAAAGTAATATTGTGATTGTGGCAGAAGGAGGAAAAAGCGGCGGTGCTACAGAGATTGCGGAGAAAGTGCGCAAAATACTTCCTACCTATGACATCAAGGTAACCATATTGGGCCACTTGCAGCGCGGGGGAGCTCCTTCGGCTTTTGACAGAACCCTGGCAAGTAAACTTGGGGTATCTGCCGTTGAGGGGCTTTTACAAGGGAAATATGACGTCATGGTAGGTGTGATCAATAATAAGATTGTATTTACTCCTATTAAGAGAGCAATTGTTGATGACAAAAAAGTCGATGAGGAGGAACTTCGTATTGCCAATATTTTATCAACCTAATTATTTGGGCATTAAAAAAAGGTACAAATTGTCTTTGTTCCTTTTTTTAATGCCCGGTTATACCAGAATTAATTCCTGTCAATTGCATTTAGCATGTCGAAAGCTACCTCCAATCGCTTGGAGAAGTTTTCTTCACCTTTTCTCAACCATACCCTGGGATCATAAAACTTCTTGTTAGGACTATCCGTACCGTCCGGATTTCCCAGTTGGGTTTGTAGGTAACCTTCTTTGCTTTTATAGTAAAACTTGATACCCTCCCAAAAAGCCCATTGAAGGTCAGTATCAATGTTCATTTTGATGGAACCGTAACTGTTTGCCTCCCGGATTTCTTCAACCGTGGACCCTGATCCACCATGAAACACGAAGTTTACCGGTTTTCCGGTAGTGCCAAATTTTTTGTTGATATAATCCTGTGATTTTTTAAGGATAACTGGCTTCAAAGAAACGTTTCCGGGCTTGTATACTCCGTGTACATTTCCAAAGGCTGCGGCAACGGTAAACAAATCGCTGATTTTTTTCAATTCCTCATAGGCATACGCTACTTCCTCAGGCTGTGTGTATAATTTTGAACTGTCCACATCCGTGTTGTCTACTCCGTCCTCTTCCCCTCCGGTGACGCCCAATTCTATTTCGATGGCCATCTCAAGTTTTGCAAACTCTTTAAAATAAGATACACAGGTGCTGATGTTTTCTTCAAGAGGTTCCTCGGAAAGATCCAGCATATGCGAACTGAAAAGTGGTCTTTTGAAGGTTTTATAATATTCTTTTCCTTCCGCCAACAATCCGTCTATCCAGGGAAGGAGTTTTTTGGCGGCATGATCGGTATGGAGAATTACGGGCACACCATACGCTTCAGCCATTTTATGCACATGCATGGCACCGGAGACACCACCTGCGATAGAGCCCTGTTGCTTGTCGTTGGACAGGCCTTTTCCCGCAAAGAATTGAGCGCCACCATTGGAAAATTGTATCATGACAGGCGAATTTATTTTTTTCGCCGTTTCCAGTACTGCATTTACGGTATTGGAATTTATACAGTTGACTGCCGGCATGGCAAACTCACTTTCCTTTGCATAGGCCAGCAAGTCTTTTAATTCCTCACCATATTTTATTCCAGGTTTGAATTTCATAGGATAATATTTTTTTCAACGAGTGTAAAAAACCAACTTAAAAACAAAAGTTGATAAATAAGAACCAAAGATAACAATTACACTGCGTAATCTCCCTGATTTTGGGTGTAAATATAAATTTTTCAACCATTATTATTTTTATATTTGGGCTATGGAAAAAATTAGGGTGTTAGGAGTTCCTGAGCATTTCAACTATCCTTGGATACAAGTGGTGAAAGAACAGCCTTTATTGTCCCAAGAGATTGCATTGGAGTGGGAAAACGAACCGAGAGGATCCGGTGCCATGAATGCAGCAATTCGGGAGAACGCAGCTGACCTGGCCATCATTTTAACAGAAAGTTTTATTAAAGACAAAATTCAGGGAAACCCTGGTAAAATCATTGGCTTTCATGTAGTTTCCCCTTTGGTTTGGGGTATTCATGTGCCTGCAATGTCCAAACTTAATGACTTAAATGACATTAAAAACGTCCCCTATTTAGTTAGTAGAATGGGATCTGGATCCCATTTGATGGCGTTTTTATTGGCAAAGCAACAAGGATGGTCAACGGAATCATTAGAATTTGAAATTATCGGCAACTTGGAAGGAGCCCGGAAGGCACTGAAAAAAATAACGCCCAAAGTCTTCTTGTGGGAAAAATTCACCACCCAACCTTTAGTCAGTTCCGGTGAGTTTCGTCGGATTGGGGAGTTTCCTACCCCTTGGCCTTGTTTTGTACTGGTAGCTTCAGAAAACGCATTAAAGAACTTTCCCCATATGATTATGAAAGTCAGAGATTTGGTATATGCCAAAAATGCCGAATTAAAATCCCAGTCAGCATTATCAATCGAAGAAATTTCCGCCTATTACAGCATTGAAAAAAGAGATATAGAGGAATGGTTTGGTATGACAACCTGGGCTACCGATTCAAGCGTGTCATCTGGTGCCTTGGAAAAAACCATGGAGGCACTGCAAGATGTGAAACTAATTGCTCAAAAATTACCCGTTGGAAATTTGGTGGAAAAAAAATTCGTTCGCTTGAGCTGATTATCGCACCTCATAGCTCAAAAACGCATAAGGGAAAGAACAAACTTTGCCTTTATGCGTTTTTGAGAGGTTTTTAAACTGAATTATAAATCAGAATATTCGGCAGGATACAAAAGTCTTGTATCGTTTTTGGATACCGTATTTTTGTATTCTTCCAAGTCTTTCATCGCTTCCCAGTCGGGATCCACACGAAAGGCATCCCAACCTGCATTTCTTTTCTCCATGTTTTCAAATGTAGTCAAATACATCAGATTGGGCATTTGGGCTCCGATTAGCGTTTCGCCATAAAAAACCGGATTAAAATTCAACTTGTCGAAAATATCAATTTCGCCGCTGTTAAACATCTTTACTTTTTGCTCATACAATCTCTCGGTAGCAGCCTCATAGCTTCTCAACTCATAAATTCTGTCCTTCTTGGGGCCCGTAACGCCGGAAGAAAGGTGTCTCGGAGAGCCAACAAAGCCCTGCATAAGCGAGGTTTCCAATCGCTTGTAGGGTGGCTTGTTATAAGCGGCATAGATGTAATCCCTGCCGGCTTGCTGGTAAACATTGTCTTTGGCGAGTTTTGCCGAAAAGTTAAAATAGGATTTGGAATTGGGATAAGGAATAAATACATAGATTTTTTTTCCGGCATCGGCTTCAGATGCAATGGGTTTGAAAACACCTACTTCCTTTATCCCATTTCTGTGTGCGGCTGGAATAAAAGCGTTTTTTAGGTAGGCATCGAGCATCCCTTCCTGTTGCGGATTTTCAATGTGGTAAGTTCTTAGTTCGTACAAGTCCCTTTTTCCCGCCTGACCTACAGCCGGGGCAATGGCAAAGATGGCGATGGCGAAAGTAAACAGAATGATGGCGTAATCAATTTTCATACTTTTTGGTTTTTGGTGTTACGGTTAGATTAGGATATTTTCACACGTAAAAGTAAGTCTTTACTTTCAAAAGATCCATTCATTTACAGCAATGGTTTGATTATTTTCTGGTATCGGATTCAAAATAGGACCTTATTTGTGGTGATTAGTTGTGTTATTATTAAACTTTGATTTTTATTTATTAGAAAATTTATCGTAAACTTGAAAAATATTTTTCCTTTATCCGGTATGTTTTAAAATATGTCTATTTTTGGGGTAAATTGGCAACCTGATTTAATTTATCGGAACCACGTTTTTAACAAACATTGTAAGTTGGATTTAAATAATTTTATAAACAATTAGTTATGAAAAGAATATTAGTTACCGGGGGTGCCGGTTTTTTGGGAAGTCATCTGTGTGACTTACTTTTAAGTGAAGGACACGAAGTGTTGTGTGTTGATAATCTTTTTACGGGTAGAAGGAGGAACATTCACCATCTTTTGGAAAACAAAAATTTTGAGTTTATGCGGCATGATGTTACCATGCCATTATTTGTAGAAGTGGATGAAATTTATAATCTGGCCTGTCCAGCGAGTCCCATCCATTATCAATTTGACCCCGTGCAGACCACAAAGACGAGCGTCATAGGAGCCATTAACATGCTTGGCCTTGCAAAACGCCTTAAAATAAAGATTCTGCAAGCATCCACCAGTGAGGTATATGGTGATCCCGAAGTCCATCCCCAGCCTGAATCTTATAAGGGAAGCGTAAGTATTACCGGTATCAGAGCGTGTTATGATGAAGGAAAGCGCTGTGCCGAAACGTTATTCTTTGACTACCACCGCCAGCACAAGCTGAATATAAAAGTCATGCGCATTTTTAATACCTATGGCCCCAGGATGAACCCTTATGATGGACGTGTGGTCAGCAACTTCATTGTACAGGCGCTACAGGGTAGGGATATTACCATATTTGGAGATGGTAAACAGACTCGAAGCTTTTGCTACGTGGATGATTTGATAAACGGAATGCATCGGTTGATGAACAGCAGGGATGGTTTTACAGGTCCCGTCAATATCGGTAATCCCGTGGAATTCACCATGCTTGAACTGGCCGAGAATGTAATAGAGCTTACCAATTCTAAAAGTAAGCTGAAGTTTTTACCTCTTCCCCAAGATGATCCCATGCAACGTAGACCGGTCATTGACCTGGCCAAAAAAGAGCTTGGTTGGGAACCTAAAATCCCCCTGAGGGCAGGTTTGGAAAAAACGATTGTTTATTTTGATGAAGCGTTGAAGGAGTTGGAAATTGGTTGATCATTATTTTAAACAAAAACAACTAAACATTCTGCTTTGTGCAGCTTGTTTAGTTGTTTACAAATATTTTTAAACCCTATTAAAATGTAATTCAAATAGAAAATAGTGTTATTAATATTTTTTTAATCTTATATGTTACTTTAAATTGAACGCACTTATTAAATATATTACAAATAAATAATAATTCTTCTTTCTATTTCTCCCATGTGTAGTATCTTTACTTTTTTATAGCAGCATTATAAATAAGTAAAACTCGTAATGAACAATAAACTAAGAATACTAGCCATAGACGATGAACCTTCCGTACTTTTAATTATCCAACATTATTTTAAGGAAAAATTTCTTGTTCAGGTTTTTAACAAGCCTGCAGATGCCGTAAGTTGGATGCAGGAAGGGAATATTCCAGATGTGATCATATGTGATTTAAATATGCCCGAAATTAGTGGAGAAGAATTTGTCGTATTTTTGAGATCGAGCGGTTTTTTTTCATCTATTCCTGTTATAATGCTTTCAGCTACCGAATCCTCCGAGAAAAAAATACTAATTCTCAACGCCGGTGCCGATGATTTTATGGTAAAACCCTTCAACCCAAAGGAACTGGAAGCTAGAATCAACTCCATATTAAGAAGAATGGGGAAAATTGCACATATTTAATCTCCATGGAAAGACAACAACCCCACATTGCAATAGTAGCTTCAAACAGTTCCTTATTGGATGAGATTTCCGCAGCTCTCGGAAAAAATTATGAGCTTACCGTTTTTTCCAGTGGTATTTCTTTATACCATGCACTTACCAAAGAGAATTCAGATTTTTCAAGTATCATTAGTGTTTCAGCTTTACGCGACGTTCATGGCATTTCATTTAAAAGGACAATCATAGAATTGGGATTTGCTTCGATTCCTTTTTTCTTGATTTTGGACAAAATAGATCCCGAAGAAATTAAAGCATCATTGAAAGAACAAATTACTGATGTATTTACCCTACCCCTTGATGGTGATTTGTTGAAAAATAGGGTTGATTTTCAAATAAAACATCCCATTCAAGCCTATTCCAAGACTAAAAATGCTGATCTAAGTCTCAAACCCTATAAAATACCGATTGTAAAAAGGCTTATAGATGTTTTGGGTTCTGGATTGGTGCTGTTATTACTTTCCCCGTTGTTTTTGATCATCGGCATCCTGATCAAATTAGAATCAAAGGGCCCCGTTTTTTATTATTCGTATAGAGTGGGAACAGGATATACTATTTTCAAATTTTACAAACTCAGATCCATGCAGACCGGTGCTGACGCCAATCTTCAAAATCTGAAGCACCTGAATCAGTATACGACTTCAAACAATGAAACGGTAGTGCCGGATGCGGAAGTGAAAGAGTTGTGCGAGTTTTGTGAACAAGCCGGTGGTGGGTGTCTACAACCACTTTATGATGACAACAAGGTGGTCTGTGAACGACTGTTTCACGCCAAAAATCTTACCAACAAAGAAGCGGCATTCATTAAGATTAAAGATGATCCAAGAATTACCCGGATAGGTAAGTTTATTCGAAACAGCAGTATAGACGAACTCCCTCAGCTCTGGAATGTACTGAAAGGAGACATGTCCCTGGTAGGCAACCGACCACTGCCACTCTACGAAGCGGAGAAAATCACCACAGACAAATATTCGCTGAGGTTTTTGGGTCCAGCAGGTATTACTGGTTTGTGGCAGGTGGAGAAACGGGGTCGAGGCGAAATGTCCGAAGATGAACGCCTAAGCCTGGACAATGATTACGTCAAAAACTTCAGCATCTGGTTTGATTTTAAAATTATTCTTAGAACGATTCCGGCTCTTTTTCAGAGCGAAAGTGTCTGATTTTTTCCTCCATCAACCGCCAGATTTGTGCGACCCGATTATCCCAGGTGTTTTTGGAAGCTTCCTCATACCTGTTTAGCTGTTTGGTTGGGGTATCTGCCGCCATCTCTTCCGAAATTGCTGAAACGAATGCTTGATGGGATTTTTCCAGTCGGATAAGGCCGTTGAATGAAAGGATGTCTTCAGAAAAAGGCGTGGCAATGACCGGCTTTCCGGAGGCCAGGTATTCGTTGATTTTTAAGGGATAAATGCTTTTGGTTACTTCATTGCACAGAAAAGGCAAAATCAATACATCAAAATGTGCCAAAAACTCCGGTAACCTTTCCAATTTTTTTGGACCTACAAAATGTAAGTTTGGAATGGCATCCAGATCAATGGACGTACTGTTCCAGTGATTTCTTGGACCGACCATCACAATATTCTTGTCCGGATGTCCCTTGCAAATCGCTTCTAAAAGGTCATAATCTGACCTGTGGCAAATATTTCCGGTATAGCCTATTATGGGATGGGATATCCCATTCAACTCAGGAGGCTCAACCATATCAACCTCATAGGCTTTCCGAAAGGTGTCGAAGTCCGCTGCATTGGGTAAATAATCCACCGAAATGCCGGATAGCCTTGTCAGATCCGCCTGAAGTTGCCTTGAAGTGACAATACGTAGTAGTGCGTTTTTCACGGCGGTTATTTCCGCCTTTGCCCCATGCTTGCGTAAATAAGGTTCCAGGGCTCGGATATTGTCCCGGGATTGATAGATAAATGCTTTGGCGTGAAAATTCGAAGGAAGTGAGGAAAGGTACAACGGGTTAAATGAATTGAAAAATAGACATTCTGTTGCTTCTAAATCAGCCAAACCTTTCTCTATACAGCGGACTAACCGCCTGTCATTCCAACTCGACAAGAGGGAATATAGGCGACCCTCCGGAAGCCAATTAACAGGTAACATCAGCGAAGGGGTAAGGGCAAAAAGATTCCGTCCATACTGCGGTAATGGAACTAGGGGTGATTCTCCATATAGGAGACTTTTTTTTCTTTTAATCACCGCCGGTGTCTTCCGCTCTCTCCAATAGTCTATCAGGGTAAATGGATAGTCAACATAAATTACAGGCTGCTTTTTGGCAAACGTTTTGGCTAAAGACCAGGCCGCTGATGAAAAATCACCGTCCCAGCGTGACATGCTAATCATTACCAGCGGTATTTTTTGTAAG
The DNA here is from genome assembly GCA_038209145.1 of Cytophagales bacterium. GTDB lineage: Bacteria > Bacteroidota > Bacteroidia > Cytophagales > Cyclobacteriaceae > Lunatibacter. The sequence goes on from JBBQXZ010000009.1 coordinate 34,133, forward strand.
TTCTCAATAGAAGTATTCATGCTGTTTTTTCTTTAAAAATTATTTCAAAAATTAAGGATATGCCGTACAATAATAGTAAATTCAACCTATAATTCACCTATAAATTTTTAGTGGCTTTGGTTATTTTAGAAATATTGGCGGCTGCCTGTTGTTTTTACCTGATTTTCCCATTTGTAACCGGCGCGTTAGCTTTTCTTCTGCCCTCTCCTGTGAAACCTACACCTTTGAGGGACGCTTTAGCTGACTTTGCCTGCGTAATCACCGTCTATAAGGATTTGGAGATTGCCTGGCCACTGGTAAAATCTTTACTCAGTCAAAAGTATCCCCATTTTCACATTTACTTGGTAGCGGATGCTGTTTCAGCTCCGCACATCACGCACATCGACCCGAGATTTACGCTTCTTCTCCCTACCTCACCGCTCAACAGTAAAGTAGCCTCACTAAACCATGCGTTGGAAAAAATGGATCTCAAGCATACGCATGTAGTGGTATTTGATCCGGACAACTTGGTTCCGGCACATTTTCTTCAGGTGTTGGATACCTATCATCAGGCAGGCTATTCTGTCGTTCAAGGTAAGAGAATTGCCAAAAATATTGATACCACCTATGCCGCGCTGGATGCTTTGGGAGAATATTATTATGATTATTCAGTCAGAAATGTGCCTTTTCTGCTGGGTTCCTCCTCTACCATTGCCGGTTCTGGCATGTCTATCCAAAAGGATTTGTATCAGGAAAACATAGCGCATGAAATGAAAGAATTACTGGCAAATGGGGTCGTGGTATCTGAGGATAAATCACTACAGCTGCAACTTGTCCGTCAGGGATTAAGAATTGCTTACGCACCTGCTGCTATAATTTTTGATGAAAAAATAAGTTCATCCCAACAGATAGGAAAACAACGGGGCAGGTGGCTAAATAGTTACTTCCGCCATAGCTTGGAAGCTATGAAAGCACTTGGCAAAGGATTGGCCAGTCTGGATTGGAATATTTTCTTGTTCAGCATTACCGTTTTGATGCCTCCCATGGTGGTGCTGGTAGGAGGGGCTTTGCTCTTGATGGGGATAGCCATTTTTGTTAAGCCGCTCTTGGCTTTGGCTATTGGAATAAGTATGCTGATTTTTATATGTGGGTTTGGATTAAATTTGGTGCTAAACCGAACCCCTTTCCGAGTGCTGGCTGCCATACCCACCATTCCACTGTTTGTATGGGGCCAACTGGCAGGCTTTATGAATATACGTCGCGCAAATAAGGACTTCATGGTCACAGACCATACATTCGTGGTCGAGATGGAAGAAGTTTGGGCTGAGAGGGCGGATGAATTCAGGCACCTAAATTACTGGTGGAAAACATAGTTGGGACACAGTTGTAATATGTCCGTTTTATTAACCCGTATTTTTCAGGCCATTGGCCAATGCAGTGGTTATTTCAAGAAGTTTGGTAATAAGTGTTTCTTCTGATTCACCGCCACTACCTTTTGCGGCACGCCATTCTTTGAGGTACTTTATCTGGAGGCCATGAAGGTAGCCAAGGGTGTGTTTTCTCCGTTCCAAGTTATTGAGAAGGCTTTGCCTACGGACATCTCGTTGGGCTATGAGCAATAAACCGATTTCTTCCAACGCACGCGTATGTTCTTCCAAAATTAGCCCGGTAAAAAACGCCTTAATTCTGCTGTTCTTCACCAAGGCAGCATATTCCTTCATCCATTCTGGGTCCGCATTCATGAGGTTGGTTTCGACCTGAATGAGTATGTAACGCCAAAGCGGCCATTTGTCTGAGCAGGTTTGGAGGGATATATAGGTTTGGGGCTGTTGCGTTCGCAGGATTTCAAGGGCTTTACCTACCCCATACCAGCCGGTAAGGTTGAAGCGTGATTGACTCCAGCTAAAGACCCATGGAATGGCCCGCAGGTCTCCCAAATTCCGTGTTCCTGTTCTCCTTGCGGGACGGGATCCAATTTTGCTAAGCTCCAACACATCAATGGGAGTGGCCTCTCCATAAAACTCGATAAAATCCGGGTGGTGGATAAGCTCCGTGTACGCCTCTAAGGACGCGTTAGACAATGCTTTCAGGGCCGATAGGGGATAATTTTCTTCCTTCGGGGGAAAGACAGTATAACCTGTCTGACAGGCTACCCCTGATAACAGCATCTCCAGGTTGTAGGAGGCATTGAGGAGATTGGCAAATTGCTGGGCGATGGTCTCTCCTTGAATGGTAAGTTTCATTTCGCCGCTCATGCTTCCACGGGGCATACTTTCCAAAAAACGGTGGTATTTGCCTCCACCGCGACTTATTGTCCCCCCAATGCCATGGAAAAACCGCAACCGAACATTGAACTGATTGCTTATGGCAGTTAATTTCTGCTCCGCTTCGTAGATCTCCCAACGGCTCGTCATTATGCCACCATCCTTGTTGCTGTCGCTGTACCCCAGCATTACCTCCTGTACTTGCCCCAGGATATCAAGGTTTTGCTTATGCAGCGGATGTGAAAGTAACCGATGCAAAACGGTATCCGAATGCTGTAAGTCTTTGATAGTCTCAAAAAGAGGTACAACGGGAAATGAATACTGGGCCAATCCAACTTCCCGCAGAAATAAATATACGGCGAGGAGATCACTTAAATCCCTGGTCATACTCACAATGAATGAGCCAATACCTGCTGTACCATAAACCTTGACATGTTCAAATATAACCCGATGACAGGCCAATACCTTATCTGCCTCGGCACCAAATGAATGTCCTGCCACGGCGAAAGGTCTTTGGCTCTGTAATTCTTTCGTAAGGAAATCCACACGTTCCTCTTCACTCCAGTCGGTATACGGTTTTTTTTCCGGATAGACTGCTTTCACCAGTTGAGTAAGTGCTTTGTCGTGGAACTCACTGTTTTGCCTGATATCCAGTTTTGCCAAGTGAAAACCGAAAGCGTTGAATTGCCGCTCAAGAGGAAACAACATTTCGGAAACAAGCCGTCTAGAACCCATATTTTCCAAACTTTCTCGCAGTACCTGTAAATCAGACCACATTTCATCTGTAGTCTGGTATCCCAAACAGTTCTCTTCCTTATTTCGGGTATGGGTCAGGCTTAGACGCATCAAATTTATATATTGTCGCCATGGTTCGTGGGCATTGCGGGATATTGCCTGCTGCCCTTCCGAACCGAATAAACGTGCCTTGTGGTTGATTGCGGCTTTGAATTGGGATGGAGCTGGGTTCCTGATTTCGGTAAAACTCATTCGGGCGGCTAACTGGGCCAATTCTTTATCCAATAAAGTAAGGGCAGCCTGTCGGTGGGTCAATAAGGTGTCCTTGGTCAGTTCAGCAGAAACATAGGGATGGCCATCCCGATCGCCTCCTATCCAGCTGGAGAATTGCATCTTGGGATAGCTGTCAGGGAGAGACAACGCCTGTTCTTCGAAGCCCTTCTGAACCCAACTTTGCTTCAGTAGCTGATCATTTTTTCGTAACGCTGCGGGAAAAACTTTGGTGAAGTAATGCATCACATTATTCCGTTCAGTTTCAACAGTAGGCTTCTCAAGAGATACTTCGCCCGTTCTGTACCATCGCTCGATAAGTGTGGTAACTTCTCCGGTCAATATCTCCCTTTCGGCTTTGGAGAAAGTTGGATTTTCGAGAGTGACCAATTTCAAATAGAGTTCCCGGTGCAGATCCAGGATGGATACTCGCTTCGCCTCTGTTGGATGGGCGGTGAGTACAGGCATTAATTTGGTTTGACTGATAAGTTGAAGCATCTGCTCCTTCGAGAGACCCTGCTTCTCCCACCGGCTAAATGTTTCCGGCCAGGAACCTCTGATTGCTTCCATTCCGTTCTTATCTACAATTTTTCTCCGAAACTGTACGGAGGCATTCTCCTCCACCAAATTCATAAATTGGAGGTAAATACTTAAAACTTGGATATGTTTTTCAGAAGGATTGGACAAGCTGATAGGCTTTTTACACTGTTGCAAAAGGTGTAACATTTCCGTAAGCTCTTCCTCACCGAGGTCCTTCAAGACTTGTCGGAAGCAACCGGTCAAAAAATTCATGTCGAATTTTATCTTTTCAAATAATTCAGACTGGGATGGCTGTTGCATGGCAGGTGAAATTGATTGGTACAAAGTCACGGTAAGTTACAAAAGCTTGGGTAAGCATTCAACCTTTTTTGAAAAGCTTTTTCATACCGGCACGGTACATTTCAGGATAATAATATACGGCATACCGAAATGGCCGAAGTACCCGAATGGGTATGTATTTTCTCAAAATCAATTGTTTGATGATTGCAGTAAGGCCCACAGCCAGTACCAAACCGTAAGCAGCCCCCAGCAGTCCCATACCACCAATGAGTACCCAAGTAAAAATAGCTCCGTAGATAAATGTGCCGAAAACCATTATCATGTTGAAGAAAGGCTTGCCAATGGCATCCAGGAAAACGCCCGATTGCCGGTCATAGGGTTTGATAATTGCCAAAATAGCCACTATACGTAAGAACGGAGCAGCATCCAGGTAGTCCTCGCCGGCAATAAAAAGGACAATATATTCCGCAAAGAGCAGATTGACAACCAAAAAAGGAATGGTTAAGCTCAGCATCATGCCAATGGTTTTCTCGTAGATTTTACCCACTTCATCCAGCTTTTTTTTATCAAAGGCTTCGGAGGCTTTGGGATAGGATATGGAGGCGATGGAGTTTACGGGAATCTCAATCATGTTCATTACCCGACCCGCAGTATTGGCCAAAGCCACCTGTACGGGAGACAATAAGGCACCTAGCAGAAATTTGTCCAAACTATTCGTGAGCATCGATATAAGGTTGGTCCCAAACACGAATTTTCCAAAATGAAAAATCTGTAAGTTCCATGCTTGGTGCCAGCCCCATTTTACGTTCAAATAGTTTCTCACCTGGTAGCAGGACATAAGTGTAGCCAACAAAAAAGTAGCATTTTGATACCAGGCTAGCTCCGATAGGCTCAGTTCGTTCTCCGGAAATAGGTAATAATAAGATATGATCAAAAACAAAGGCAAACTTTTGCTAATTCCTGCCAAAAAATAGGCTTTAAAATCATATTTGGCCTGCATCAACACAAGATTGTGGGTATGTAGGATCAATATGGGCAATACATAGGTGAAAATCCGAAGGATTTCGGCAAGTCCCGGAGCATTCAGGATGTTTTCCAGTGGCACAGCAAGTCCCCAAAGCAAAGCAACGAAGGCCAGCGTTAGAAAAACATTGAGCCAAAGTGAAGCCATCTGGATTTTTGCCTGGTTTTCCGTTGATTGGTTGATCAGAAATTTGATCATTCCGTTTTGGACAAACCCACTTCGTGCCATATCTACGATGGCTACCACCGTGATCAGCAAGACCCACACCCCAAAAGAATCTGGACTGTAGATACGAACCAAAAACATAAAACCGATAAAGCCCAGGAAAAAATCAATCCCGCGGTGCATCATGGTATACATCCCGCTGGTCAGCCAATATTTTTTATCTTCCATTGGATGCGTTGAAGATGCGTTTGTAAATGTCCATAACCCTTTCCGCACCTCGAAGGTAACTGAACATTGGCGGCCTCGTGAATCCTTTGTCGATCAGGTGCTGTCGCCGGGCCGGGTCAAGCAAGAGCAAGTGAATGGCTTCAGCCAGGGTTTTGGGATCAAAGGGATCGATAAGTAAAGCAGCATCACCGGCAATTTCAGGCATGGAGGAGGTATTGGAGGTAATGACAGGACACCCACAGGACATGGCTTCCAATATCGGCAGTCCGAAACTCTCTCGGAGTGATGGATATAAAAACAGCGTGGCTTTGGCATAGACAGCCGGCAAGTCGTGGTTGGGGATATAGCCGGTCAAGTGAATTTTTGACCTCAGGCCGGTGGCGGCCATAGTGCCGAGAAGAGACATCAACTCCTCCTCCCCAAAATCAGGCATCACCAAGGGAAGGTTTAATTGGCTGGAATTATCCAGGATGGACAAGGCCTCCAAGACCCCTTTCAAGTTCTTTTTTGGATCTGTATTTCCCAAGAAGAGCATGAAATTTTCAGGTAGACCATAAGATTTCCTCTTTTCTTCCTGCACGATAGGGGAGATAGGCTGGAAATGAAGACTTACTCCGTTGTGGACGACTACGGTCTTGTCGGCAGCCTCTTCGCTAAAATGCTCCTGAATCCGCTTTTGTTCATAGGCCGAAACGGTCAAAATACGAGCAGCTTTTGGGACAATCTGGGGGACATTCCACCGGCGGTAAAGGTTGCCCAAGCGCTGGTACCAAGTTCCTGAACGGAAATTGAGATTTTCAAGATAAATGATATCATGGAGGGTGAGAACTAGCGGGATCTTTCCCCAAAAGGGTGCCGTGTTGCTG
>JBBQXZ010000010.1:0-40145 GCA_038209145.1 Cytophagales bacterium
ATAGAGAAAGTCGCTGGATACTTGATGCAGTCAGAGAAGGAGAATGCTGAAAAGATATTGACCAGTGAGGAGAGGCCATTTACAGCCAACAAGGGAGGAGCCAAAATCAAAGACAAAATTCTAAACATTGAGCGGTTGTTGGATAATGTTGACAACCTCATCATCGGTGGTGGCATGTCTTATACTTTTGCCAAAGCAATGGGAGGCACGATTGGGGATTCCCTGCTCGAAGAAGATAAAATGGAATTGGCGTTGGAATTGGTTGAAAAAGCCAAAACCAAAGGAGTAAACATCATTTTACCGGAAGATTCGAAGATTTCAAAAGCCTTTGCCAATGATGCCGAGCAAAGTGTTGCCAACAGGGGTGAAATACCTGATGGCTGGATGGGATTGGATATCGGGCCTAAAAGCTGTGAATCGTTTGCGGCTGTCATTGCCAATTCAAAAACCATTCTTTGGAATGGTCCCATGGGCGTGTTCGAAATGAGCAGCTTTCAAGCAGGCACCAAAGCCGTGGCTGAGGCAATTGTTGCCGCTACCGAACAGGGTGCCTTTTCCTTGATTGGAGGGGGCGATTCTGCGGCAGCCGTGAATATCTTTGGCTACGGGGATAAGGTTTCTTATGTATCAACAGGCGGTGGAGCTTTGCTTGAACTGATGGAAGGAAAGGAACTTCCCGGGGTAAAGGCGCTGGAACCCTAACTGTGACTATTTCAGAGAATTGGCAGGATTAGAACTATTTCTAATCCTGCTTTTTTATTGTATGGCTTTTGTTTTTTTAATATCTTCCCGATAGTTACGTTAATAAGTAGCCCTCCAATGGTACAGGGGGCTTGGTTTTAGCGGGCAAATTTTCAATCCAACCGCCTAGAAAAACCCCTTTTATGTCTATAGAAGTAAATAACCTTTCCAAATTTTACGGCCAACAAAAAGCCTTGGATGGGATTAGTTTTCAGGCTAAACCCGGACAAATTCTGGGTTTTTTGGGGCCGAACGGTGCCGGTAAATCCACCATGATGAAGATTGCCACGGGTTTCCTCCTTCCCGACCAGGGGGATGTAATTATAAGGGGTGTCTCTGTAACCAAACATCCGCAGGTGGTAAGCAAAATGGTGGGGTATCTGCCTGAACACAATCCGCTTTATTTGGATATGTATATCCCTGAATTTTTATCCTTTATGGGAGGGCTTTATCAGTTGAAAGGAAAAGATCTTGCAAATAAAGTTTCCCGGGTCATGGAAGAATGTGGGCTTATGCCTGAAAAAACCAAGAAGATAGGACAACTATCCAAGGGATACCGACAGCGGGTAGGTCTTGCCAAGACGTTGGTCCATGACCCTGCTATTATCATTTTGGATGAACCCACCACCGGACTGGATCCCAACCAGTTGGTGGAAATCAGAAAATTGATCAAAACAATAAGCATCAATAAAACGCTTGTGCTCAGTACCCACATCATGCAAGAAGTGGAGGCGATCTGTGAGAAAGTGGTCATTATCCACCGGGGGAAAATCGTTGCGCAGGACCTACTGCAAAACTTAACGGCAACCGAAAAGGGCTTCACTTTTGTATTGGCTACTGAGGAAACTTTGGATATGGAATGGTTTTCAGCATTTACTCTTTCGGATTTGAAAGTATTGGCTTCCAACCGTTTTCTGATTCGAACGCCTGACCCGCAGCTATTTAGAAAACAGGCACTAAACCTTATTCAGGAAAGACAATTAAATTTGGTCGAGCTCAAGCAAGAGAACAAGAACCTTGAAGCTGTATTTCATGAACTAACCCAAAAACCAGTATGACCAGCCTATTTTGGAAAGAGATAAATGCTTTTTTTACCAACCTCACCGGCTACGTGATAATGGCCGTTTTTTTGGCTGCCCTCGGCCTGATCGTCTGGGTTTTTCCGGGAACAAGTGTATTGGAATACGGGTTTTCTGACTTGGAAGCCCTGTTTTCCTATACACCTATGGTGTTTATGTTTCTGATTCCTGCCATCACCATGCGGATGATTGCCGAAGAAAAAAAATCAGGCACCTGGGAATTGTTAATGACTTCTCCGCTTCCTGTCTGGCAGATTATGCTGGCCAAATACCTGGCTACCCTGGTTTTGATTGCGCTTACCTTATTGCCAACCTTGGTGTATTATTATAGTATTGTCCAACTAGGCGACCCGGTAGGAAATATTGACAGTGCGGGGTTTTTTGGGGCATTTATTGGGTTGCTGCTGATGGGTGCTGCCATGGCATCCATAGGTATGTTCAGCTCCTCCCTGACGGACAATCAGATTGTGGCCTTTGTTGTAGGGGTTTTTACCAGCTTTATGCTTTACATCGGACTTAGTGCGATGGCAGAATTAAGTGGACAATGGGGATATTTACTGGAAAATATTAGTCTGAGTTATCATTATGAAAGCATGTCCAAGGGTGTCATTGGTGCTGAGAATGTTTTTTACTTTGCGGCGTTTATTGGGTGTATATTGACAGTTACCTGGGGAATAATTTCTAAAAAATGAGCCACAACACACGGATTTTCTTTAAAGTTTTGCTGCTGCTGGTTATCATACTTGTAGTTTTTTCCCAGTTAGCCTCTTGGTTATCCTTCCGTCTGGACCTTACTGCCGAAGGCCGGTATTCCATTTCTGATGCCACGAAGGAAATATTGGCGGACTTGGATACCCCCATAGAGGTAGAGATTCTCCTTACGGGAGACTTACCCGGTGGGATGCGCCGTTTTCAGAAAGCCATCGAGCAGACCATCAAAACCTTCGATGCTTACAGTTCGGAACCCATACAGGTGTTTTACCAAAATCCCCTTGACTTATCTCCTGACATACAGCGGGAATATATTCTGACCCTGGCTGAATATGGGATAAATCCCACCAACCTGTATGCCACCCAAAATGGAGGGCAGACCTCCCGGATGATATTTCCTGGGATCGTAGTGCGCAATGAGGATTACGAATTAGGTGCCTTACTGCTGAAGGGTGAGCAGGGGATGAGTCCTGACGAAATTCTGAACTTGTCGGTCGAGAATCTTGAATTTGAAGTAGGAAGAGCCATCAAGCGGCTGGTGGCGCGTTACCAACGTTCTGTGGGTTTGGTTATGGGGCATGGGGAAATGGACATCGATGATGGTTTTGGCATGGTGGAAGCGCTTTCAGATGATTTTGAAATATATAAAGTTCCCCTGGACCAGGCCGATGAAGTGGCTGACCTGCTTGAATTTGAGGCCTTAATTATTGCTGGACCTCAAGTTGCATTTACGGTGCGGGAAAAGTACCTGCTCGACCAATACCTCATGTACGGGGGAAATCTGTTGTTTTTTATAGACCAATTGGCGGTAGATCTAAAAGATGCAGGCGGAAGCGGCACTATTGCCATGCCGTTTGACACCGGATTGGATGACCTGTTGTTTCGGTATGGCATTCGGATCAACCCGGATTTGATACAGGATCTGAATTTTGGCTATCATCCGGTGATTGCGGGAGAATTTGGGAATCAGTCACAAATTGTGCCCCTGCCCTGGCCCTTTTATGTAATGGCAGGTAACATGGCAGATCACCCCATTACCAAAGGGTTGGATCAGGTGCAGTTCCGGTTCGTAAGTTCGCTGGATACGGTAAAGGCAGATGGGGTAAAAAAAACCCCGTTGATTTTTTCCAGTGAATACAGCAAAAAGCTGGACGCTCCGGTAAGGGTGGCCTTTGAAGATATGGTGAACGAACCGGATATGGGTACATTTAAGTGGAATAGACTGCCACTGGCCTACCTCCTGGAGGGGGAATTTACTTCCTATTTTAAAAACAGATTTGTCCCGGATGGATTCGACCCTACGGATTTTCTTGACAGCGGATCGGTCGGTAAGGTACTGGTAGTGGGTGACGGCAGTTTTATCAAAAGTATGGCAGATCCTGTAGCCGGTGAATCATTGCCCCTAGGTCAGGATCCGATAGGTGAACTGGAATTGGCCAATCGGGAATTTTTGCAGCATACCATGCAGTATCTTGTTGACCCAGACGGAATCATTGCCTCCCGAACCAAAGAATTTAAAATTCGGCCACTCAACCGGATAAAAGTAACTAACCAAAAGACTTTTTGGCAATTTATTAACATTGGAATGCCAATTTTACTTATCATAGCTTTTGGCTGGAGCGGACAGGTATGGCGAAAAAGGAGGTATGAGCAAAATTAAAAGAGGGATGTATCATGCCTTGAGTACCTTAAGTGAGTCCATCGAACTTTTGCGTATAATTTTTCAAGAGATTCCAAGTTGGAATAGGTGCTTTTATAAATTTATTCCTAAATTTACCATGTTAAAACCAAACAAAAATTTGGTGCCTTTTTTTAGGCCCTTTGTTGGGGTTTTTAAGTTAATATCTTTAGTTACTATTGTAAATGTTGATCCGTATATCCAGTCAGAAATGACCAATTAATAAAAGATGACCACATGAAATTTATTGTTTCTTCTTCTTCGCTATTGAAGCACCTTTCCTCCATCAACGGAGTCGTCACCACCAATCCGGTGGTGCCTATTTTGGAAAATTTTCTTTTTGAAATTAAAGATAGCAAACTCACAGTCACTGCTTCAGATTTGCAGACTTCCATGATCACGGACATAGATGTGGAAGCAAAAGAAGATGGGAATATAGCTGTTCCCGCAAAAATTTTGATTGAGACGCTAAAGAATTTGCCCGAGCAGCCGGTAACTTTCAGTATCGACAAAGAAACGTACAGTATAGAAATAAGCTCGGACAATGGGCGGTATAAGCTGGCCGGTGAAAACGCCACGGACTTTCCCAAAATTCCGGTAGTAAATAATGCCACTACCGTTGACATGTCTACCGAGGTGCTCAGCAATGCCATCAACAACACCATCTTTGCCACCAGTAACGATGAACTGCGGCCTGCCATGACCGGAGTCTATGTCAACCTCAGTAATACCAATGTGACTTTTGTGGCGACAGACGGCCATCGGTTGATCCGGTATAGAAGGGTGGACATTGCCTCTCCGGAAGCAGCTAGCATCATCATTCCCCGCAAGGCCCTAAACTTATTAAAGGCTACCCTGCCATCTGAGAATGTCCCCATATCCGTTGATTTCAACAGTTCCAATGCCTATTTCCGGTTCAGCAACATTAAAATGATCTGCCGGCTTATTGACGAGCGTTTTCCGGATTACGAGAATGTCATCCCATTGGACAACAACAACGACATGACCATCGATCGATTGGAGTTTTTGAGTTCACTGAGAAGAATCGCCATCTATGCCAACAAAACCACCCATCAGGTCAGGTTAAAGTTGACTGGTAGCGAGCTGCAGATATCGGCTGAAGATTTGGATTTTTCCAATGAAGCCAACGAAAGGTTATCCTGTGAGCACGAAGGGGAAGACATAGAAATCGGTTTCAACGCCAAATTCCTTGTGGAGATGCTGAATAACATCAATGCCCGGGAGATTACACTGAAATTCAGTGCCCCAAACCGGGCAGGATTGATCCTTCCTTCGGATATGAAGGAAAATGAGGACATCCTGATGCTCGTGATGCCCGTCATGCTCAGCAACTACGTATAAATACCGGTATTTTTCCTCCTCCAGGGCATTCTTGGGGGAGGTTTTTTTTAGAGCAAGTTGTCAATCCTGAATCTTGCCTCGATCAATCCCTACTTCTTCTTTACATCCACATTTGTAAACCAGATAAATTTCTCCCCAGCGTCATTTCTGTGTTCGAGGTGGATTTTGATCCCATCGAATTCCTGGACACCGTCCCAGGTAATTGCCCTTCCGTCCGGGCCATCTCCTCTTCTGAATACCCATTCTTTGATCATGTATTGGTCATCCAAGTAAAGGTCATAGGCATCACCGGGAGTATATCCGTCTGCATCGTTGTACCTGATGATCAATTTGGTGGTGGGAATGCCCTGAATGGGAGAGGTTTGATTCTCCACTACCTCGTGGGTGTATCCTGTATCCCAGCCAAGTTGAAAGGGAAAGAGGAGCCAATACCTGTCATTGATAAAGCGTTGATCAATGGCATCAAGCGCTTCGGTTTTTTCCGGAATGGTATACGTGACGGTAGTGTCAGGCCCATTGTAATAAACTTTTTCTTCTACCAGGTCCCAAGACCAGTCCCTTACCATCACGGTGACACTGTCTCTGCGTACGTTCCAAGTATAAGTAATGGATGCGATATCATTCATATTTTCAAATCCATAGGCATCTGCCACTAATTGTGGAAGTGGTTTTTCTTTTTCATCCGCCTTGGGAGAGCAAAATGTGAGGAATAATAGGCATAGGAGGGAAATCAGAGGTGCTTTCATAGGGTTGTGGGTTTGTATCTATATAAATATAAGCGTTTTCCCCTTATATTTCCAAAGTTAAGAATATCAAATATTTATTTGGTTTTGAATTTGTGTTCAGTTGTTTTCTGAGATGTGGGCGTGGCCGTTGGTATAATGATTCCCCAAGACATCTTCTCCAAAATCATTGGTCAGGTCCCTAACCACGGTATGCACGTGATTGGCATTGTTTTGTACGTTGTCGTATTCGATCAAGATGCCGGGGCATTGAATCCGGTAATAATGACCCTGCCCGATTTCATTGACTTGGCTTCCAGCCCATGCAAAATGAAGGGAATCCAATCCCGTAGACATTACCTTTTGCCACATTGTATCCCGGGTTTCCGTGTTGTAGTTATCCAAATAGATGTGGATTAGCGCTTCCAGCATCTTTTTTTGACTGGCAGTTAACTGGCTGTAGCCAATACCTTTTGGGGTTAATAAGGAGGCTTTTCGGTCATTTGATGTGAGGATATCCCCAGGAGCTTTATCCGTGTAAAGGGCAATTTTCAATTGGGAAGCATCCAAACTGTGAAGCAGGGCAAAACCCATGTCTGTTTCTTTTTTAAGCACCTGCTTTCCCCGGTGCAGATCTACCTGGACGATACCGGGATTGGAACCGAAAAAGGTTGGGGTGGCTGAAATGAGTTCGCCTTTCAGGGAAGAGAAATTGAGTGATAAGTGGTGGCCCTCCAGTCTCCATCCCCATTCTTTGGTAGTACTCGGGTCACCAAAAATGGAAAAATAATAATTCAGGGGATCCCTGTAAGTATCATTTGGAGGACGGGTTTCGACGATTCGCAGCACATTTTCCAGTTCAAAAATAGCTTTGGCTTTTTCTTCCCCCTGCTTACTTAGTGAAGCCCGCATGAGGGCAAGGGCAGCTTTGGTTTGCGTTTCATCCATGTCGTGGAAGGTAATGCCTTTTCTGTCCCTGGGAATGAAATGCCAGTTGAACCGCTCCGAGTGGTCAAAGGGAAAGCTTGCTTTTTGCTTCAATTCTTGGGGAAGGATGTTAATAAATTCATTGGCTAAGCCCGATAAATCTTGTCCATTGCCCAAGGATGGTACGCCTAAAACGAGGAGGATAATAGCAAAAAGAAATAATTTGGGGTTTCTGTTCATGTTGAGTTTATTTTGGGATTGATATACTTATGACTTATTCCTTATGACTTTTCTCTTTTAAGTTCGTGTTGAGGTGATTTTTGGAGGGGTATTAATTATATTCACTGACTGTTATTCCAATAAATTTTCAAATTGTTAGTGCTTCTTCCGGATGCTATGATGTCTGGCTTACCGTCTCCGTTCAGGTCGGCCACCTGCAAGTCTTCACAAGCCATTCCTCCTTGATCGATCCAGATTTTTTCCCAGGTTTGGTCCCTTTTGGGAATGAAAAGCTGGACGCCAATTTCTCCGGTGGCATTGGGTTCTCTCCAGCCCACCACCAATTGATCCTGTCCCATAGCAAGCAAGTCGGCGGCAGCCAGTCCATGTCCCTGATTGAGTGTTTCACTCAGAACTTCCCGCTCCAAATCCGCAGCGGTGAAATTCCCATTGTTGGAACTATATGTCGTGAGAAGATTTCCGTGAATCGGTTCTATACCTGCCAGGAATCTATTGCCAGTTTCTTGTTTTCCAATGCGTAATTCTCCAAATCCATGTCCTTCTACAATCCACTCTCCTTTGGGGTGCGGTGTCCACTTACCTTGCAGGTAGGAGAAAACTTTTATGCCTTCTTTACCTCCTATATAGACGGTTTCCCCATCTCCTTCGGTTACCACATCGAGGTTATGCGTCATGTGCATGGACGCATCGATGACCTGAGTTTTCCATGGAGTGGATGGGTCTTCGGGCATTTCGTAAGCGATAATTCGCACACCAACTCCCTCGCCTCCTTTATTTCCCCGGCCATGAAGCGGCGCCACGACAAGATGAAAAGAATCTTTGCCGGCTTTCGCCCATCGCATGCGGTGGACAGTAGGCTCGTGGGGCAAAACCACCGGTGTCCACAACTGGGTGGGGTCTTCTGGGCGGATAAGGTAATGAACAGAACCTGATTTAGCCATATCGGAGGTTTCTCCGGGATTCCATTGGGCTCCGACAGCGACTTCTACTTGGCCATCACCGTTGATATCCCGTGCGGCGATGCATACATTGTCAGATTCTGTCAGATTGTCTACCATCACAAATCGCTTCCAGTCCCCGTTTCTGTACCATACAAACTGTTTTTTGTCTGCCAATAAAATGTCAGGCTTTCCGTCACCGTCCACATCACCAATAGCAAGCCCGTATCCTATTGCCACCTTGTCGTCAATGATCTGGGTTTCAAAAGCTGGTTGTAGGCTTGATGGAGTACTTCCGAAATAGAGGGCAAAATAAAGTAGGGAGAAATTCATGTATTTACAGCTATTTTGGATTACGATTAAATATAGGAAATTTTGCTCATAACCAAACCTTATTTAAGTAAAGTATATCTAAAGCGGACGAATTAAATCAGAATTTGAGTTATTAAGGAAGTTGCTGAATAAGTAATTTGATAATCCGGGTCATGGTGGGCTCTGCCAATGCAGCGGCTTCGATCACCTCAGCCAGGGAGATCTTCTTTACCTTGTGTGGACTGCAAAGATCCGTGATGGCCGAGATCGCAAAAACAGGGATGTCCATTTGACGGGCCACGATTACTTCTGGTACCGTACTCATCCCCACGGCGTCTGCACCAATAGTCCTCAAATACTTGTATTCTGCTTTTGTTTCCAAATTGGGACCTTGCAGACCGGCATAGACCCCGTACCGCAGGGGTAAATGGTGGGCATTTGAGATTTGCTTTGCCTGGTTTATCAGTTCCAGCTGATAAGGTTCGCTCATGTCGGGAAACCTAACTCCAAAACTGTCCAAGTTTCTGCCCCGGAGGGGATTTTCCGGGAAGAGGTCTATGTGGTCCTCAATGACCATGCAGTCCCCGATCACAAAAGAAGGGTTCAATCCACCGGCGGCATTGGAAATGAATAGGTGCTCTATTCCCAAAACCTTCATTACCCGAACGGGAAAGGTTACGGTTTTCATGTCGTATCCTTCATAATAATGATACCGTCCTTTCATGACAACAACCTGTTTTCCTTCCAAAATGCCAAAAAGTAGCTTTCCAGTATGAGATTCAACAGTTGATTCTGGGAAATGGGGGATATCCCTGTAACTGATTTCTTTTTGAACGGTCATTTCATCAACTATCTTCCCCAGACCTGTGCCCTGGATAATGCCAATTCGAGGGATGTCAGAAAGGTGATTAGTGAGGAATAAAACACTTTCTTCAATTTTTTTCAAATATAGATTTTTGTCTTTTTCTGTCATAATCAACAAATTTTAAGGGGTTTGGCCTGTTTTTTATTAAAGGTATTGAAAGATTATTACTGATTTTAGAAACTTTAGAAGTCCCTTCCTTGTATTACTTACTACTTCAGTAATCGGGGCAAAACACGTATGATAAAAATAATAGTAGGTACGAACAGGAAAAATTCCGTTTCAGCGCAAATCGCACTTCAATATCAGGAAATTCTGCTACATATGGATGTATCATCCGAGTTGATTTACCTCAGTGATCTGCCGGGTGATTTTTTATTTACGGCACTCTATGAAAACAACGGAAAGAACGATGCGTACAACAAGGTTCATGAAGAGGTAAAATCAGCAACAAAATACGTGTTTGTCATACCTGAATACAATGGTTCCTTTCCCGGGATACTAAAGTCATTCATTGACGGTATGACCTATCCCAATAGTTTCAGAAACAAGAAATGTGCGCTGGTAGGGATATCCTCAGGAGTCGGTGGTGGCTCTATCGCCATGAGCCACCTAACCGACGTTTTTCATTACCTGGGTATGCATGTACTTGCATTTAAGCCAAGGTTAGCCAAAATTGAGGAAAATATGTCAGGAAATCTGCTCACCAACAGATTGTACCTTGACTTATTGCGGGAACAGGCCGAACTTCTCGTTCGCTTTTAATCTACGTTGTCATGCAGAAACCGGTTGTTACTGATTATTTCATTGTCATCATTGAGGTTAAACTTGGAAATGGATCTTTCCGAACTGTGCGCCACATCCTGTAGTTTTACATTCTTGCGCAAGTAGGCAGGAACCTCGATTTTTTCTTTAAATTCCTCCGGAGATTGGTTCACAGATCTGTTTTGCCTGAGCTTTTCAAACCTGTCGTGAACCCTTCTTAAAGCTTTTTCCTTGATATCCTGATAAAATTGGTGCTGGATGTTTTCCTCAGGTTCTTTATTGTTTTTTGGAGGGGTATATTCGTTGTCATTTTTATCAAATAGCGTCAATACCCGCTTAGGCTCTGAGGTTGACTGGGGAGTCTCAAAAACAAAATCTATTTCCTCATCAAGGGGCTCTTCTGGTCTTTTATAGATCGGTTGGTTGGAAATTTGGTGGTTTTCTTCCTGGGGCTTTGTTTCTTTTTTGGGTTCAGCTTGCAGCTTGGGGCTTTGGATGGAGAAGGTAAACGTTTGACCTGTTTTCGCCTCCTGTCCTTCATCCATTTTAGAAGATCTTCCCGATTCCAGATCGATAACTTTTTTTGAGTCATCTTGCTTTTTTGACCCGATATGATGTTTTTCTGAGATCGAATCTGGTTCAAATCCAGTTGCTATCACAGTGACACGGATTCCTTTTTTCAAATCAGGATCTATGCCTTGTCCAAAAATGACATCAGCGGAATCTCCGGCTTTTTGACGGATATATTCCGTGATATCGCTTAGTTCATCCATAGAAAGTTCTTCTTCCTCCCCCGACATGATGGACAGTAGGATTTTTTGGGCCCCTTTGATGTCCACGTTGTTTAGCAGTGGCGAAGATATTGCTTTCTCAGCGGCCCGGATTGACCGCTCGTCTCCTTCTTCGGTAGCGGAGCCCATGACAGCCGCACCTGCATCTTTCATGACTGTTTTCACGTCCTCAAAATCCACATTTACATCTTGGTGTACGGTGATGATCTCTGCAATGGACTTGGCAGCGGTAGTCAGGATATTGTCCGCCTTGCCAAAAGCTTGACGGATAGGTAAGTTACCATAGATATCCCTCAGTTTGTCATTTAGTATGACCAATACGGTGTCACAATTATTGCGAAGGGCTTCGATACCCTCCTGGGCGGCTTGTATTTTTTTTCTGCCTTCAAAAACAAAAGGGGCAGTCACGATTCCAACAGTCAGGATATCCATGTCTTTGGCGATTTTGGCGATCACAGGAGCTGCACCGGTTCCTGTACCACCGCCCATGCCGGCCGTGATGAATATCATCTTGGTGTTGTCAGAAAGCAATTCGCGGATTTCATCCTTACTTTCCATGGCTGCGTGTTTGCCTTTCTCAGGGTTGGCGCCCGCTCCTAGGCCTTCGGTAAGGTTGGTCCCGATTTGTATTTTTAAGGGAACAGGGCTGTTTTTAAGTGCTTGGGCATCTGTATTGATGACCACAAACTCCACATCCTTAATACCCTGATTGTACATGTGGTTGACGGCATTGGATCCGCCCCCTCCCACACCGATCACCTTGATGATCGACTTGTTGTTTCTGGGAATATCAAATTTATAATCTTTCATGATTTCTGACATTTAGCCTCGTATTTTGGTGACTTATTCTTTGACTTTTTTCTTTTAAATTTATTCGGTAATACGTATTTTGTTACTGGATTAGTATCTGCTGGTATCGTCGTTAATATCGTCGGTAATAAAGTTTTTCAGTTTTTTG
The DNA here is from genome assembly GCA_038209145.1 of Cytophagales bacterium. Taxonomy (GTDB): domain Bacteria; phylum Bacteroidota; class Bacteroidia; order Cytophagales; family Cyclobacteriaceae; genus Lunatibacter. The sequence goes on from JBBQXZ010000010.1 coordinate 12,087, forward strand.
GTGATGTTGCTGAAAATATCCTTTGGCACATGGGTTTCTGTTTTGTTGTTTCTGGGCTTACCGTTAGCTTGAAATGCTTTTTCTTTTACCCGGTAGGTTTCTTCCCTGTCATCCAAGGCCTTAAATCCCGCCAATACCAGGCCTACTGTAGTCGCATACATGGGGCTTTTCACATCTTCCACCTTGGATTTTCCCAAGTGTTCGTTGGGGTAGCCGATTCGTGTGTCAAGTCCGGTCATGTATTCAAACAACGGGCTTACCCCGTTTAATAATGCCCCTCCTCCGGTCAGGACGATTCCTCCGGCGAGTTTTTTGTAGATACCGCTGGCCACGATTTCTGATTGTACCATTTCCACGATTTCTTCCATTCTAGCTTGAATGATGGAAGCCAGGTTTTTTACTGATATTTCTTTCGGTGGTCGGTTTCTCAACCCGGGAATGGAAACGATCTCATTCGGGTTGGCTTCTTCCGCTATGGCTTTGCCAAATTTTGTCTTCAACAGTTCAGCCTGATTTTGCATGACCATGCAGCCTTCTTTTATATCTGCGGTTATAATGTTGCCGCCAAAAGGAATCACAGCGGTATGGCGGATGATGTTGTCGTAGAAAATGGCGACATCAGTCGTACCACCTCCGATATCAACAAGGCATACGCCGGCTTCTTTATCCTCATCGCTGAGAACAGACAAAGAACTTGCCAAAGGTTCGAGAATAAGATCTTTGGACAGTAAATTGGCGCGCTTCACACACTTGCTGATATTATAGATGGCAGAGCTTTGAGCGGTGATGATATGGAAATTGGCTTCTAACCTTGCTCCTGACATTCCCACCGGATCCTTTACACCATCCTCATAGTCCACGGTGTAGTCCTGTGGCATCACATGGATGATTTTGTTGCCGGGAGGCACGATGATGTTCTCCATGTCATTGGCCATCCGTCGGACGTCTTCCACCGTGATTTCATCATCTTTGGTGTTGCGGATAATGACCCCGTGATGTACGGAACTGCGAATATGCTGACCCGCAATACCGACGATCACCTCTCCAATGTCCACATTTGACATTTCAGAAGCTTCATTGACTGCTTTTTGAATGGCATTCACAGTTTTGTCGATGTTGGTGACGATGCCTCGAATAACTCCCTCCGAGACAGCCTTTCCCATGCCGAGAACCTCTAGCTTGCCGTATTCATTTTTTCGCCCGATGATGGCGCATATTTTGGTAGTCCCAATATCGAGACCTACTACTAGTTTTTCGTTTTCCATAGTGCTGACTGTTATTCACAAATGATCTGATCCTTAAATTTTACATTGACCCTGTTGTAGGCATTCCAGCCTTTTTTGGGCACGATATCGTTGTAGTACAGGTTGATTTTTTGAAATTTCCGTTCGATATCTTCAGGTTTGCCGAATTCGATTACCTGCTTCCCCACCTGCTGATGAAGCAGTATTTCTCCGTTTGAAAGCAGGTCCATGGCGTTGATCTGGGCACTCCAGAAGTCGCTTTCGGTGACGAAGGTGAGCAATTTCAAGAAGCCTTCATGCTCCGGCCCCAACTCTCCCTTCTCCAATATTTTGTCCGCACCCCTTCCTGCTACAGTAATGACCCTCGGAGTGAAATTTGATGATAACGGCAATATTTTGCCTTCGGTACTGATGTAGCCATCCGCAGCCATGGGCCTGACGATGCGTGCCATGGGAATATGCTGCGAAATTTTGACCATAATTACTCCTTTTAAATCTCCAAACACATCCGCATCGTGGACGAATGGATGACTTTCAACCTTCTTTTCCAGGTCATAAAGGGAAATCTTCCGAAGAGCTTCGCCAGGCTGAAGTTCTGGAAATTCATGCTGTAGCATCTGATGGATTTCCTTTTCCTCCACAAAATATACCTGGCTAATTCCCTCCACATATACTTCCAGTTCGGAAAACTGCCGATTCTTTCCCCGTTGCTCAATAAAGGCAATATATACCACTACAATCAAGCCCAAAAAGGCAAAGATCAGCGACTTCTTAATTTTCCATTTCCTAGGCTCTTCCATGCTGCATCCAGTTTGAAATAGGTGAAACCAAGCGGTCTATATCTCCGGCACCGATGGTTACCAAGACTTCTGGTTGTAGTTGGTCTAAATAGGAAAGTAATTCTTCCTTCGACTTCATGCCTTTTTTGGCAGATGTGATGTTGTCCAGAAGCATCTCAGATTGCACCCCTGTGATCGGGAGTTCTCTCGCTGGATAAATGTCCAATAGAATTACCTCATCGGCCAGGGAAAGGCTTTCCGAGAAGCCTTCGGCAAAGTCCCTGGTACGCGTAAACAGGTGGGGTTGAAAAACCGCCGTAATTTTTTTGCCGGGATAGATCGCCCGAACTGAGCTTAGAAAGGCCCGGATTTCTTCGGGATGGTGTGCGTAGTCATCGATATAAACCTTGGTTTCATCTTGGTATACCACCTCAAACCTTCTTTTAACCCCTAAATAGGAGGCCAATCCACTCCTGATCTCTTCAGGTGTTAGGCCTACATGAAGGGCTACGGAAATTGCGGCGAGTGCATTTTCGATGTTGTGAAACCCCGGAATTGGAAGCAATAAGGAGGGAATTTGGACGTCTTCCGCCACGTAGTCAAAGGTGAACCCTTTAATCCCCGCAAGGATATTTGTAGCTTTGATAAATGCCGATTCCAGGCCGTATTCGTAGATAGCTGCTTTCCCCAATCGAGTTTTTCCAAGTTTTTCAAGCGCCCTGTTTTGTATGTAGAGCTTACCTGATGGATTGGTCAGTTGGATAAAACTTCTGAATCCATCCAACATATGGCTGGCATCCCCATAAATATCCAAATGATCAGGATCTGCACTGGTCACGATGCTGATATTTGGGTGGAGATGTAGAAAGGATCGGTCAAATTCATCGGCTTCGACTACCACGATGGGGTTTTCTTCGCTTCCTTCATCGTGAAGAATCAGGTTGTTTTGATAGTTCTGGGTCAGCCCGCCGAGAAACGCCGCAATGTTTTTGCCCGCATGCTTCAATAAATGCGCTACCAGAGAAGAAGTTGTCGTCTTCCCGTGGGTTCCGGCTACTGCTACCGTGTACATGTTCTCCGTAATCATTCCCAAGACCTCCGCTCTTTTTTTCAACGTGTAGCCTGACAGGATCAGGTGGTTTTTCAATACCGAGTTTTGCGGAATGGCCGGTGTCCAGACGACCAGGCGGTTTAAGGTGTCAGCAGCAAAATCTGTAGGAAGCTGATCGACGGCATCCACATAGGTGATGGCTAAGCCTTCTTGGGACAAGGTTTCCGTCAGGGGAGAGGGGGTTTTGTCATAGCCATATACGGGAACTCCGATATAGTTAAACCACCGGGCTATGGCACTCATGCCAATGCCCCCAATACCCAGGAAATAGACGCTATGTAAGCCTTTTAAATTCATTTGATCAGTGATTCCAAGACAGTGATGATTTCATTTGCAGCCTCTTTTTTGGCCAGTTTTTTTATGTTTTCTCCCAGTGATTGTCTTGTTGACATATCATTCATCAGCTTGTCCAACATTGCGGGCAATTTCTCAACGGCTTCTCCGTCTACCAGCATCAAAGCGGCACCCTGGGAGACAAAAGCCATGGCATTTTTGGTCTGGTGATCTTCGGCCACGTTGGGAGAAGGGATGAAAATGACGGGTTTTCCAACGAGGCTAAGTTCAGAGACCGACAAGGCTCCTGCTCGGGAAATAACTAAATCCGCCACAGCGTAAGCCAAGTCCATCTCTCGGATAAATTCCTTGGGATGGATCATTTCCATCCCGCTGCCTGATACCAATTTATTCATGTCATTGAAGTAGTATCGGCCTGTTTGCCAAAGTACTTGATACCCCTTAGCCTCGAATTCTACCATGGATCCTGCGATTGCCTGGTTAATGGTGCGGGCTCCAAGACTTCCGCCGAGCACGAGCACGATAGGCAAATCTGGATTCAAACCAAAATGAGCTATTCCCTTTTCTCTTTTACCTTCCAAATTCAGGATGTCGCTCCTTACTGGATTTCCTGTATAGTAGAGCCTATCCTTGGGGAAGAATTTTTCCATCCCAGGGTAAGCCACACAAATGGCTTTGGCCTTTTTTGCCAAGAGCTTATTGGTCAGGCCCGCGTAGGAATTCTGTTCCTGAATCAATGTCGGTATGCCCCTCTGTTGGGCGGCAAACAGCAACGGCCCACTGGCATAACCACCTACCCCAACCACCAAATCCGGTCCGAACGACCGGATAATGTCTTTTGATTTTTTAAGGCTGCTCAGCACTTTAAATGGGAAACTGAGGTTTTTTAGCGTGAGACTACGCTGCAACCCGGCTATAGGCAGTCCCATGATTTTATACCCTGCTTCCGGTACTTTTTGCATTTCCATTTTACCCTCAGCCCCGACAAAAAGAATATCGCTCGCCGGATGTCTCTCCGACCAGGCATGTGCAATGGCAATAGCGGGATATATATGTCCCCCTGTGCCTCCGCCGCTTATGATCATGCGATATGTTTTATCTTCGTTTTTCAAGGTTATGCTGCTTTAGGTACCCTACGGATACTGTTGGTATCTGCAGGAAAGGCATCTTCATGGTCTCCCCGGCTGACGCTCAAAATGATACCCAGGGATATTCCCGTAAATATGAGTGAGGTACCCCCCATACTGATCATGGGCAATGGCAATCCCGTAATAGGTATCAAACCCACAGCAACAGCCATGTTGATCATGGCCTGAATGACGAGTGCAAAACTCAATCCGGCGGACAACAATCCCCCAAAGGGGCGCGTGGAAATAGCCACCACCCGCATTCCCCGATACAATAGGGCCAGATATAAGAATAGCACGCCACCACCACCTATCAGTCCATATTCTTCAATGATTATGGCATAGATGAAGTCGGAATAAGGGTGGGGCAAGACATTGCGCTGTTCACTTTTCCCAGGGCCTTTGCCCGCTATTCCTCCTGTAGCAATAGCAATGAAGGAATGCTTGGCCTGATAGGGCATTTCTTTCTCATCCTCGTTGAGGAAACTTTCAATTCTGGAAAAGAAGACACTCCCCCGCTGTCCCAGCATGATGGCAGAAGTCAATGCAAACAAGCCAACAGCCAATACAATGACCAAAAACTTGAAAGGAACCCGTCCTATAAACATCAGTAAAAGACAGGTCGCCAACAGCATTACCCCGGTGGACATATTGGCAAAGCCAATCAGCATGCAAATGATGCCAATCCATGCAATAATGGGGATAAAAGTCTTTTTCCAGTCCGCAATTTGACGCTGCCGCTTGGCAAGCATGCCTGCCACCGCCGAAATCAGGGCCAATTTGGCCAGATCGGATGGTTGAAAGGCCTGATTAATGATCGGTATCGTCAGCCATCGATTGGCCTCGTTGATGGTCGAGCCAAACATGTAGGTGATAAGGAGCAAAGGGATACTTATCCAGAGGGCCAGCAGGCTTAGCTTGGCGAAGTACTTGTAAGGGATGTTATGAACCCCCCACATCACTATGAGGCTAGCCAAGATTAAAGATCCATGTTTTATGAGGTAAATTTCCGTATTGCCCCCGACCATTCGATAGGCCAAAGAGCCAGTGGCGGAGTACACCACCAATATACTGATGATGGAAAGCAGGATGACAATCCCCCAAATGATGGGGTCGCCTTTTAAATTTTCCTCAAGCCAGATTTTTATCGGTTTCATGATGTAATCTTTTCTTTCAGTGAAATGACCGCAGCTTTGAACTGATCACCCCGATCTTCGTAATTTTTGAACAAATCAAAACTGGCACATGCCGGGGAGAGCAATACCATATCCCCGGATTCACTCCACCTCAGTCCGGTTTCAACCGCTTCCTGAATTGACTGCGTTTCTGTGATTTGGGATATTTCTCCCCGAAAGGCTTTTTTTAACTTCTCGTTATCTTTTCCAAGGCAGATGAGCCCTTTCACATGACCCTTGACCAAAGGCAACAATGCCTCATAATCGTTTCCTTTATCCACCCCTCCGGCTATCCAAATGATGGATTTGCCGTAGGCGGATAAGGCATATTTGGTAGCATCCACATTGGTCCCTTTACTGTCATTGATGAACTGCACACCCTGAATAGTTGCCACTGGCTCCATTCGGTGTGGCGCATTCTGAAAGGTTGCCAATCCGGATTTGATGGCCGATTCGGATGCTCCCGCAAGTAAGGCCGCCTGTATCGCACAAAGGGCATTGATTTTATTGTGGTCGCCTTGGAGGGTCATTTCCTCGGGACGAACTTGAAATTCAATTTCGTTCCAGTGTATAGATAAACTGCCTTTTGCTACGTGCAAGCCTGGGGCATTTTTAGCCGCTTGAGCTACGGGATAGTGTGTGGCCCGTATGGATTTGTTTTGTAAGGACTCCCTTATGGTATCATCTTCCTGAAAATAAATGAAATGGCCCCCTTCATCCATGGGATCTGCCAATTTGAACTTGGTGGCCGCGTAGGTTTCGAACTTATACCCATATCGGTCTAAGTGATCCGGTGTGATGTTCAGCAAGACGGCTACTTTTGGTTTTAGCTGGTCGAATCCTTCGATCTGAAAACTGCTTACTTCCAGTACCCACCAATCGTGATCTCCCTCTGCCAATTGGCCTGCCCAGCTTTTGCCGACATTTCCCCCCATGCCTACATCCAAACCTGCCGTTTTCAGCAGGTGATAAGTAAGCATCGTGGTGGTTGTTTTTCCGTTGGTACCCGTAATGGCTATCACTTGACCCCTTGTATGCCGGTAGGCGAATTCAAGTTCATCGATCACCGGAATTCCTTCGATGATCAACGTCTGTATAAGGGGGGTTGAATAGGGTATTCCAGGGCTTTTGATAATTTCATCCGCTTCAAGGATCTCTCCGCTGACATGGCCAAATTCCTCAAATCGTATATGGGCCGCTGTCAGTTGTTGCTTCCTTGGCGCACTTATACCTCCGGCATCGGAAACAAAGACTTTGTATCCTTTGGCCAACGCCAGAAAGGCAGCACCTACGCCGCTTTCACCTGCACCCAATATGGCAACCTTTTTTATCATCGCAGTTTTAGAGTAGCCAATGCCATAATGGCAAATAAAATCCCCAAAATCCAAAATCGCACGGTGATCTTAGCTTCTGGAATGTTTTTCTTCTGATAATGATGATGTATCGGTGACATCAAAAAGATCCGCCTGCCTTCTCCATACTTCCCTTTGGAATATTTGAAATAGCCGACCTGTATGATGACCGAGAGCAGTTCAATCAAAAAGATACCACAAAGCAAAGGCAGAAGCAACTCCTTTCGTAAGGTCAATGAAAGTACAGCAATCACGCCTCCAATCATCAGGCTGCCGGTATCTCCCATGAAAACCTGTGCGGGGTAGGCATTGTACCAGAGGAACCCCACGCAAGCGCCAACGAATGCCGAGCAGAATATCACAAGTTCCCCCGAATTGGGAATGAACATGACATTTAAGTATTGAGAAAAAATAGCATTGCCGCTGATGTAGGCATAGATGGCAATCGTAAGACCAATAATGGCCGAGGTGCCAGCGGCTAGGCCGTCTATTCCATCCGTGATATTCGCACCGTTTGAAACGGCGGTCACGATGAAAATCACCAGTCCAATGTATAAAAGTGGAGTAAGAAAATCCCCAAACACCCCGAAAACCGCATCGTAGTGGAGTTCGTTGTCTTTCATGAATGGGATGGTCGTTTTAAGCGATTTCACATCCTGGAAGCTGGGTGTGTCTACCACACCTTCCGCAATGGAGACAGGCATGTTGAATTCCCTGACAACCACATCCTCGTGAAAATATAGCGTGGTGCCTACCACAATTCCAATGACTACCTGACCGACAATCTTAAACCTTCCGGCCAGTCCCTTTTTGTTTTTGCGGAATACTTTGATGTAATCGTCCACAAAACCTATTGCCCCCAACCAAAGTGTAGTTACCAATAACAGGATGATGTAGATGTTATAAATGTTGGCAAACAATAGGGTGGGAATAATGATGCCTGCCATGATCATAAGCCCTCCCATGGTAGGCGTTCCCCTTTTTTCATTTTGACCCAATAAGCCTAGGTCACGGACAGTTTCACCGATTTGCTTTTTCCGAATCCAGTTGATGATGCTCTCACCGAAAGTAATGGTAATAATCAGTGAAAAGAGTGCAGCCATTCCTGCCCGGAAGGAAATGAACCGAAACACCCCGGCACCGGGGAAATCGAATACCCTGTCTATATAGTCAAAAAGATGGTATAGCATTAGCTCGAATGAATTAGGCGTAACAGTTCTTTTACAATTTCCCGGTCATCAAACGGATGCTTGACTCCTTTGATTTCCTGATAGGTTTCATGGCCCTTGCCGGCAATCAGAATAATGTCTCCTTTGCCTGCGATGCCACATGCTGCTTTGATGGCTTCTCTTCGTTCTGAGATGATGAGCGTTTTTCGTATATCTACCGGATTGATTCCAGCCTCCATTTCTTTGAGAATGTCCATGGGTTCTTCATTGCGGGGATTATCAGAAGTTAAGATCACCTTATCACTGTACTGTGTGGCAATTTTGGCCATGACAGGACGCTTTGCCTTATCTCTATTTCCCCCGCATCCGACTACGGTGATGAGTTTTTCGCCCCCAGTTCTCAGTTTCTGAATGGTCTTCAATACATTCTCCAATGCATCAGGTGTATGGGCGTAATCCACAATGGCTGTAATTTCCCGAAAGAAAATTTGCTCAAACCTGCCTTGGGCACCCTTGAGTTGGGACAACTGCCTGAGCACTTCTTCTTCCTCCTCTCCCAAAAGTATGGAAACGCCATATACCCCCAACAGGTTATAGGCATTGAATTCACCGATAAGTCGGAACCAGACCGACTGTTGGTTGATTTCCAACTCCAGCCCGTGGAGGGTATTGTTTATTATTTTAGCCTTGAAGTCAGAAGGATATTTAAGGGCGTAAGTTTGTTTTTTTGCCTTGGTATTTTGAAGCATAACCATACCCCTCTTGTCATCGGCATTGATCAAGGCAAAGGCACTGGACGGGAGTTCGTCAAATAGTTTCTTCTTTGCCTTGATGTAGGCATCAAAAGTTTCGTGGTAATCCAGGTGGTCGTGGGAGATGTTGGTAAATATGGCCCCTGCAAAATTCAACCCCGCTGTCCGCTCCTGTACGATGGCATGTGAACTTGCTTCCATAAAGCAATGCGTACATCCTGCATCCAGCATTTGGTGGAGGATGCGGTTGATTGAGATGGCGTCGGGGGTGGTATGCGTAGCAGGTAACACAGTGTCATTGATCCGGTTTTCTACCGTTGACAAAAGCCCTGCTTGGTATCCCATTTCGCTGAATAACTGGTGCAGGAGGGTGACCATGGTGGTTTTTCCATTGGTTCCGGTGACAGCTACCAAGGTCAGCTTTGAGGATGGATGGTTATAGAAATTGGCTGCCATCATTCCCAGTGCCTTCGCCGCATCGACTACCTGCACATAGGTAATATTTTCTTGCAGGACGGCTGGAAGTACCTCACAGACGATGCAGGAAGCTTTTCGTTCCAATGCAGTATCAATGAAGTCATGCCCATCCACCTGGGTTCCCCGCATGGCAACAAATACATCACCTGCGATTACCTTTCTGCTGTCAAAGACAAGGTTGTTCACAGCAATCTCCATGTCGCCTTTGGTGGAGATGAGAGATACCTTATATAATATGTCTTTTAGCAGTTTCATTATCCCAATATGATTTTAATTGTACTGTTTGGCAAAATGGTCGTTCCAGTAGGAAGTGACTGACTTTTTACCCGGCCTTTCCCACTAAACATGACCCGTAGGCCGTTATTTTCCAAGATGTATAAGGCATCTCGCAGTGCCATTCCGCTTACATTCGGGACCTGTTTTTCATTTACACTATTGGTGACCCACTGTATGGATTTGTTGGTGACCCTCGAACGCACCCATTTTTCCTGCTCTTGGTAGTGGTTGGAAATACCGAATTTGTTGCATAGCATCTGAACATCCTCCGTCAAGCCCGCCTGAATAAATGGCAAGTCCCCTGCGTAGGGAGTCTTGTTGCTTACGAGTGTTTTGTCCAAGTTTAGTTTTAGATCCTGGGCATGGATTTTATCGGCGATTTCCTTAAACACAGGTGCGGATATATCTCCGCCATAGGCCTGAAAACCTTTGGGACTATCAATGACAATGATGGCACTGTATCTCGGGTTGTCCGCCGGAAAATAACCCACAAACGATGTATAGTAGGTTTGGGTGTACCTTCCGTCAACCAGTTTCTGGGCGGTTCCCGTTTTTCCCGCAATCCGGAAATCATTGTTTCGGATATTTCTGGCTGTGCCGTTTTCCACTACTCCTTCCAGCAGAGACTTCAGGTTTTTTATGGTCTTTTTAGAAGCAATTTGCTTGTTCAAGACTTCGGTCTCAAAGCTTTGTTCCACTTGATTTCCCTTCGTGATTTGTTTTACAATCAGGGGTTTTACCATTTTCCCGTCATTGGCGATGGCATTGTAAAAGGTAAGGGTCTGCAGTGGAGTTACTTTCAATTCGTATCCGATAGACATCCATGGAAGCGTAGTCCCATACCAATTTTTGGAGCCGGGGACTTTGAAATAAGGTATGCCTTCCCCTTTGAGCTGAAAACCAACCGGATTATCCAAGCCAACCTTGGATATATAATTCATAAATTTGACAGGTGCCACGCCAAACTGGTCGTTGACGAGTCGGGAGATCCCTATATTCGAGGATTTTTCAAAGGCCTCCCGAACCGTAATACGTCCAAACCCGCCATCTTTAGCGTCTCGCATCGATCGGTCATAGAATTTGAAAACCCCCTCTCCGGTATCTATGCTGTCCTGGAGGCTTATTTTGCCTTCTTCTAGCAATGCCATCATGGAGACCAATTTAAATGTGGATCCTGGTTCTGTAAGACCCTGTTCCCCGACCGCATAGTTGTAGTTTTCACCGTATCCGTTACCGCTTTTGTTTTTTTCGAGATTGGCCAATGCCTTTATGTGACCCGTGGCCACTTCCATCACGATGACAGAACCGAAGTTTGCGTCCTTATTGATCAATTGGCGCAACAAAGCAGATTCGGCCACATCTTGAATGTTGATGTCCAGTGTGGTGACAATATCAAAACCGTCCGTTGGTTTGATGTCCTCCGCATCGTGCAGCGGTTTCCAGCTACCTCCGGCTATTTTCTGAAACAATGCTTCCCCATTTCTGCCTTGCAGGAATTCATTGAAACTGTATTCTAGGCCGACTCCGTGGTCGTCTTCATTCAGAAACCCTACCGTGCGGCCGGCAAGTGACCTGAATGGGCGGTAGCGTTGATCCACCTTCTCGAAAATCACTCCCCCGCCAAGCCTTCCGCCCCTAAAGATCGGCCACTTCATCATGGCTAGTTTCTCCTGATAGCCGATTTGTTTTCGGCTGATTATCAGGTATTTTTTCCCACTGTTCCGGGCATCTGAGATGAGCCGCTTGTATTGGGTGGCGGATTTGTCTTTATAAAATCCCGACAAAAGAGTAGCCAAGGAGTCTATACCGGTTCGAAATCTATCCTCACGGGATATGGAAGGATCCAAGACCACCCTGTAAAAGGGAAGGCTGGTTGCCAGCAAACTGCCATCACCGCTATAGATATTGCCGCGGGTAGCTTTGACTGGACGGTATTGCAGGTGAATATCTTCGGACATCTGTCTCCACTTATCCCCATCAACAAACTGCACCTGGGTGATTTTATAAAAAATAGCCATACCTATCGCACTCGTCAGCAGGAAGGCGATTCTAACCCGAAATAATATGGACCTTTTAATGTTCATTTTTCAACAATTATCTTAAAAGGTGGCTCGTCGATTTCTTCGATGCCCAAGGGTGCGATTTTCTTGGCAACTTCAGATTGCTTCCCGGCAAACATATACGCCGCTTCCAACGTGGTGACGTCCGCACGGATGTCTTCTACCTCCTGTTGGAGGATTTCGATTCTTCGGATGGTGTTGTCAGCTTGGTGATTACTCCATATATATACAAGTGCCAATAAGGCGGCATATAGGAAGGGAGGAACCAGGTGTATGGGAATGCCATCGCCAAAAAGTCCCGTCATTGCCAGTCTCCTCTCCAGCAAGGCAAACAGGTTAAATCTACCTGAACTTTTTACGGATCCGGATGACCTAGCTCTTTGTTTAAATGTGTTGTTTCCCACAGCTATATCTTTTCTGCTATTCTGAGTTTGGCGCTTCTGGCCCGGTTATTCTGGGCGATTTCTTCCGGGCTGGCAACAATGGCTTTCCGGTTTGTCGGTTCGAGTGGCCGGATTAGATTGCCATAGAAATCTTTCTCTATCTCACCATGGAATTTGCCCTTGTTGAAATAGTTTTTTACCAGGCGGTCTTCCAGGGAATGATAACTCATGATCACCAACCTGCCCTTGCTCCGAAGTAACTCGGTGCTTTGCTCCAGCATATCCCTCAGTGCTCCCATTTCGTCATTTACCGTGATGCGGAGTGCCTGAAATACCTGTGCGTAATATTTAAATTCCTTTGCCCTTGGGGCGAATTTGTCCAAAATGGCCTTAAACCTGTCAATGGTAACTATAGGTTCTTGAATCCTTTCCGATACAATTGCCCGTGCCAGGGTTTTTGCATTTTTGATTTCCCCGTATTGCCCCAGCATCTTGTGAAGCTCGTTTTCTCCATAGCTATTCAGGATGTCCGCCGCAGTGATGTTTCCCGACTGATTCATCCGCATGTCCAAATCTCCGGCAAACCGGGTGGAAAAACCCCTGCTGGGTTCATCAATCTGATGGGAGGATATCCCCAAATCCGCCAGAATCCCATGTACTTCATCCACCCCATACAGCCTCAGAAACCGCTTTATATCCCTGAAATTGGCATGGACGAATGTAAATCTATCGTCCTCGGGAGCATTTGCCAACGCATCCTCATCCTGGTCAAAGCCATATAAATGGCCCTTATCCAATTTTTTCAATATTTCCCTCGCATGTCCCCCGCCGCCAAACGTAAGGTCAAGATACACCCCGTCAGGGTTTATCGAGAGACCTTCTATGCAGGGCTGTAGCAAGACAGGAATATGGTAGGGAGTGTTATGCATTTTTAGATAAATATTTTGTGTTTAATTCCTCGTATTTTAGTTCTATATCGTCATCCCGTTTCTTTAATAAGGCCGGATTCCATATTTCAATTCTATCACCTATCCCCGATACCATGGCCTCGCCATTCAGCTCGGCAAATACTAGTAAAAATTTTGGTATTAGAATTCTACCTGCACTATCCATTTCTACTGTTACTTCCCTACGGAAATAAGCCCGCTGAAAATTTCTAACCTCTTCACTTGTATTATCAAGATCCATGATTCTGCTGTATTCTTTTTTTGCTACCTGTTCCGTACGAAGGATCAAGCACTTCTCAATGCCTTTTCTTAGATAAAGGTCGTTGCTGGGATTTTCGGGAAGGGCTGCTTTCAGTTTTGCAGGAAGTACCAGCCGTCCCTTGACGTCAAGCTTGCACTCATAGTCGCCTGTGAAAATTCCCATGCCATCTATTTTAAAAATTTCGGTAGATACAAAAGTAGTAATTCCTCAAACACTATCTACCACAATGCCCCACTTTTTACCACTTGTTTATAAAAGTATTCAAAAATTTCATTCTTTGCAATTTTTTTGGTAAAAAATATCAACCGCTAATTCTTGAGGTTCATTAAGTTAAGGAAGGTAATTGTGAATATAAAGGGATAAAAAAAAGCTTTCAATTAATATTTAGACAAAAATCAATTATTTAAAATTACTGTCATCTGAGAACAAAATTACCTCAGACAAATTAATCCAGGAATATTTCAAAACAGTTGCCCGCAAGGAGTACCCTGTCCCAGGCAAACCTCAAACGTGAATCCAAGATGTTTGCCCAGCCTTATACCAAGCTTTATCTGCATTGTAAAACAAACCTGCCGGGCAATTTTCCGGATATCGGCGTTGAGCTTGATCCCGGGAAGGCGAAAGTTTTGGCTCTACCACCGATTACTCTTTTTAAGGAAATACTCAAGAGAGCGGACGCAATCCTTTCTGCAAAAGTATATTTCAAAAGAAACTTAAGATATGCAGAATGAAATTATCTGATCCGGGTAGGGGTACTTTTTTGAAAACATAAAAAAAATTTCCATCTATTCCATAGATGGGCAGTATTTCTATTTTCGCAAATTAGTAGGACGACAGTAAATTTAATTGAGAGTATTGAGAACTTTTTATAAATTTAACCTTATAACAGCCCGTCATGTATAAGTGCATCTCTTTTCTAACACTCTTTATTTGGGTGTTCGGGAATTCATCAGGCCAAACCTTTAAATCTTCCAAAGTGATTAAGGGTTTTGACATGACTTCCGAAACGGTTTATGAAATAAACCAAGATATTAATGGATTCATTTGGTTAGCCACTGACAAAGGGGTTAGATACTCTGACGGTATTTCCATGAAGCAATTACCAGAAGAAGTGATTCGGGAATTCTTCGGCAAACAACTACTCACTACAGATCAGGATGGTCATGTCTGGATATATCAGGCCAGAGGTAAACCAGTTGTTTATTATTATGACTTGGCAGCGTGGCACCGTATCCCGCTGTCCTTAACCAAAGAAGTAGAAGATTCCAAACAATCAAATACCCGACTTTTTATTAGAGGTACAGCACAGGAGAAAACCCTTTTTTTGGTTGTGGGAAAGGAAATAGTGGTACAGGACCTAGGTGGGACCTTGATCCGGAAATTTGATATTGACGATATGGATTGTGGGAGATTTTCTTCGTTTTTCACGTCCGGTGAAGGGGACCTACATTTTATTTTTGAGAAATGTATTTTCAAATTGACCGGTGGGAATTTAGAAAGGGTAACCTTGCTAGACGAGAACCTTCCAAACCCTATTTTGCATGTGGTTTATAACAAACAGGACAACTCCTATTATTATCTTTCAAAAAATGCGCTTTACAAAAGTGGGCGATTGTGGCAAATTGATACACCGATATTTGCCGATTTTTCATTAGTTATCAACTCTGAGAGAGACTCCTATGGGCTTTTTGAAAACAACGGAGATATTTTCTTTTTTTATAATTCCCAATTGTATAAACGCAATTTCCGTTCGAGGGCTTTTACTGAAATATCCGTCCGTGATGAGTTGCAGGTTAGCCATATTCAAAGTTCCCTTGTGGATAGAGAAGGTGCCATTTGGTTTGGTTCGTCTAGGGGTGCTGCGCTCCTATCCAGTCTTACATTCCAAAATTTTAATCCGCATATTGGTTTGTCTGAGACCGATGTTTCAGCTATATTTTATTTAGCTCCATCCACTTATATCTTAGGTTATAACAACGGCTATCAAGTCTGGGATCGCCATCAAGTACTAAAGTCAGTTGAATTTTCCGATCCAAATGAATCAACATTAAGCAGGATAAATAATTTCTCCAGGGATAAGTTTGGGAAAATCTGGTTTGGAGCCTATAGGAATGGCCTTGGGTTTATAAATACTGGAAACCATAACTGGCAAAAAGTAATCCTTCCCACAGACCTCCCGGTTAACTATGTGGAGGCAAGTGGAGACACGCTATTTGTCATCACACACAATCACCTATGGAAAGCACCTATCAACGAGGATGGGCCAACAGCCCCCTTTACGGAATTTTTAGAAAAATTAACTCAGCAGGAAGGTTTCGCCGGAAATTTTATCAGAAAAATCGGTCAAATCCAAAATAAGTGGATCATCCTGGACAACGGAGAGAAAACCTCCTCCAAAGATCCGGATGTAGGTCCAACACATATTAGAATTTCGGGCTATGATTACCTATTGAGAAATGACACCCTGCTTATTGGAACCGAAAACGGTCTGTTTTTTTTGGAAGACAACAAATTAAAGCCCTTCGGTGTGAACGGGGATACGGTTAGAAATCCGGTGTATGCCATGCTGGAGGATAATCAGGACAGACTTTGGCTTGGAACTAATTTTGGTGTTTTTATAATTGAAAATAACCGGATACGTCAATTTAACGAAAGGAACGGTCTTATTGGGAATGAAATCAACCGGGGAGCTTTGCAAATGGCCGAAGCAGGTAGGGTTTTTATAGGCACTCAGAATGGTGTGTCAGTTTATATCCCGGAAGAAGATAATCAGAGAATCACAGCACCCAAGACTTATATAGAAAAATTCACGGTACTATCGGATGTGTCTGCCTCAACATCCACCACAAATATACCTTATTCCCATAACAATGTATCTGTGGATTACAGGGCTGTAAGTTTTGCGTCTTGGCCATATCTAACAGTAAGTTACAAACTAATCGGCTTGTTTGATGAATGGCGAACCATTGAAAATCCCAGGGAAAACAGGATTTATTTCAACAACCTTCCACCTGGAGAATATCAACTAATGCTCAAATCAAGTCTTGGTCAACAGGTTAATTCAGAAGTGATTTTTGCAGATCCCTTTACAGTAAATTACCCCTATTATCTACAGGGTTGGTTTATAGCACTAGCGGTTGTTTTTTTTGTGGGATTGGGTATTTTGTTAAACTTTTTATTTGTGCAGTTCAAGTACCAAGGCCTGCTCAAAAGTAATCTTGATAAAAAAGAAGTGGAAATTCAAAAGACGGAGGATCAATTTAAGAATGTATGGAACAGCTCCGTAGACGGGTTGATGTTATCCGTAATGGGTGGCAAGGTAATGGCCGCAAATCCTGCCCTTTGTCGGCTTGCCGGCGTGAAGGAAGAGGAGCTTGTTGCGTATGGACTTTCCTATCTATTTCACGATCCTGGATTTTATCAGAAGGCGCGCACTACCTTGGTCTCAGAAGTTGAAAAGATGAATGGATCTGGACTTACGCTGGAGATGCGGATGCCTTTTAAGTCAGGAGATCGCGAAGTGGAATTATTTTTGGCACGTATGCAATCAGATTATGAAGACAAGGCATTTTTGCTTACTGTCTTCAGGGATATTTCCCAGAAGAAAGCCTATGAGGAAGGGTTGAAAATAGCTAAAGAGCGGGCGGAAGAGGTTAGTATGCTAAAAAGTAGTATTTTAGCCAATATGAGTCATGAAATTCGTACGCCGCTTAACGGCATTTTGGGGAGTGCGGAAAATATCCTCGGTAATATTCAGAATCAACCTCACCTCGCTTCTCAAGTCCAGATAATCCATGAAAGCGGTGAGCGTTTGCTACACACTATAAATACAATTCTCGTCTTGTCTAAAATTCAGTCGGATAAAAGGGAGGTCAATTATGAGGAAACGAATATCAATGATTTCTTGTCCAAAATTTTGCTACCTCTCAAATCTTCAGCAATCAAGAAAGGTTTATTAGTGACCGTGAAGCATCTTTCTAAGCCATTTGTTGCCGGCATTGAAAGGGAATATGTCACAATGATAATCAATCATGTTGTCGGCAATGCCATAAAATACTCAGATAAAGGGTTGGTTATCATCGTGATAGGTAAGAGGGCTGAAAACCTCTACCTCAAAGTAACAGATCATGGCATAGGAATCAGTGCGGAATATTTAGATAAATTATTTTCGCCTTTTGAGCAGGAAAGCAATGGATACGACCGTAAATTTGAGGGTGCAGGACTCGGATTGGCAGTGACCAAGCACCTTTTGGACCAGCTATCTGGTACTATTGTCGTAAAAAGCACCAAAGGAAAAGGCACGGAGGTAGATATTGAAATTCCACTGCACACATAAATTTTTAAATAGCGTCAGACACAACAAATTTAGGCCACATGTTTTCATTAAAAATTTTAATCACCGAAGATGATACTGTTTCAGCCCTTTTATTGAAAAAGGCACTGGAAAAAAATCACCATGAAATCATTGGGATGGCTGATTCAGGGGAAATGGCATTGGAGATCCTAGAGCACAACCGGGCGGATATCGTCATGATGGATATTAACCTCTCGGGAAAGCTAGACGGCATTAAGACCACGGAAATCATCAATGAGAAATACAACATCCCTGTAGTTTACCTTACGGCCAGTTCTGATTCAGAAACGCTTCAAAAGGTAGCAGTGACAAATCCAAGTGCCTACGTCATAAAGCCATTCAATATCAGAGAATTAAATATGGTGATTGAATTGGCCATTTTTAAGGACAAAAAAGAAAAAGAGCTGCAAAACCTAAACAATGAACTGGAAGAAAAAGTAAAACAACGAACGGCGGATCTCAATGAGGCCAACAAGGAATTGCAGAAGGCACTGGAAAAGGAACGAGAACTCAGTGAACTGAAGTCAAGAATTGTGCAAAATGTTTCCCATGGATTCAAAACCCCCCTTACCTCAATCCTCAGTTCAGCCCAGCTGTTACAACAGTATGCGGAAAAGGATCATCCTTTCAAGGTGAAAATCGTCAAACATTCTGGGAGAATTGAAAACTCAGTACGAAACTTGAATAGTCTGCTGACAAGTGTGCTTTTCTTTGGAAAGGCAGACGCGGACAAAATGAACTACAAGCCTGTCCGGATATATACCTCTGCCTTTCTAAATGAGGTAGTGGATATGGTAAAGGCAGGTGTGGACAATGACGTCAAAATCATCGTCCAATTCGATAAACTACCCAAGATGATCACCTCTGATATGGATTTGCTATATCAAATACTGGAAAATCTATTGTCCAATGCCGTCAAATATTCAAAAGATGGGGGACTCGTGGAGTTCAAGGTTTGGTTTGAGGAGAATTTGCTAAAGGCCTCCATCAAAGATCAGGGAATAGGAGTACCCCCTGCCGAACAGTCTCAGTTGTTTGACCGCTTCTTCCGGGCCAAAAATGTTGGGTTGAGGGAAGGGTCAGGACTTGGGTTATCCATAGTGAAAAAATGTGTGGAAGTCATCGGAGGAAAAATCGCATTTAAGTCGGAACTCTCCAAAGGGACAACCTTTTTTATAGAAATACCGATAAAGTAATACAAAACCAAAATCATGTTACTTGCGAAATCAATATACTTTAAATACGAAAAGTTACTGCCATTTAACCTTCCGGAGCTTGATCTAAATCCCTGCGATGAGTTGCTTATATTGGGTAAATCCGGATCAGGCAAAACAACACTTTTGCATATATTGGGGGGATTGCTAAAACCCCAATCAGGAAAGGTGGTCATCGATGGTACCGACATTTATTCATTACGGGGAAATGCCCTGGATAAATTCAGGGGTCAAAATATTGGGATAATTTTCCAGAAACCTCACATCCTGTCTGCGCTTACTGTCATGGAAAACCTCCAGATTGCCAACTTTTTCGTAGGCAAAAATACGCAAAACACGATTGAAATAAATCTCGAAGAACTGGGTATTGCGGATAAAAAATCCGCAAAATTGGATACATTAAGTGAGGGAGAGGCCCAACGGGTTTCCATTGCCAGGGCGTTGGCCAACGAACCAAAGGTAATACTGGCGGATGAGCCTACCGCCAGTCTGGATGATGAAAATGCAGAAAAAGTGATTCGGCTGCTAAAAGCCCAGGCTAAGCGACTGCAGGCCATACTTATTGTAGTTACGCATGACCAACGGGTTAAAAATCACATTGCCAACCAAGTAACAATAGGGGAGGTGTACCGATGAATTTATTGAAATTAAGTTGGAAATATTTGGTAGCTAAGCCACTGAATACCACGCTGAATATTTTGTTGTTGGCTCTTGGATTGGCAATTATCACCGTCCTGCTCCTGATGCAGGATCAGTTTGAAAACAAAATGTCAAAAGACGCGGTGGGGATAGATTTGGTCGTAGGCGCCAAAGGAAGCCCCCTACAGCTGGTTTTATCGTCGGTTTACCACATCGATTTTCCAACCGGGAATATTGACATGGAAGAAGCAATCGGTGTTTCAAAAAACCGGTTGATCAAAAACACCATTCCGCTCGGAATGGGAGATAATTATCAGGGGTTTAGAATAGTCGGAACCAATCACGACTACCTGGATCTCTATGACGTGAGCTTTGCAAGTGGGTCTCCTTGGAACCTGCCCTTTGAGGTGGTCATCGGTCATGATGTGGCTGCTAAATTGGGATTAAAAGTTGGAGATGCCTTTGTGGGGTCACATGGCATCAGCTCAGCAAGTCACGATCATGACGAACACGATTATGTCATCTCAGGCGTGCTGGAAAAGCAGGGAATTGTAGTAGATCAGCTTATACTTACGAGTATAGAATCCGTATGGTATACCCACGATGAGGAACATGACCACGCACTAATGGAGAAGGCGGTTGCCACGACTGGTTTTCCGGAAACTACCGAACCCAGAGAAATCACCTCGCTGTTGGTTCAGTATAGAAACCCA
Organism: Cytophagales bacterium; assembly: GCA_038209145.1. Taxonomy (GTDB): domain Bacteria; phylum Bacteroidota; class Bacteroidia; order Cytophagales; family Cyclobacteriaceae; genus Lunatibacter. The sequence goes on from JBBQXZ010000010.1 coordinate 32,415, forward strand.
ATTGCGGCGGTACAATTGCCCCGGTTTATCAACAGCAGAAGTTCCTTACAAGCCGCATCTCCTTCATTTGAAATTTCCAGGTTATTTGAGTTACTTGGTATTGGTGTGACCTTAGTACAGGGATTGGCTGTAATTATTATTGTTATTTCAGGTTTGGGAATTTTCATTGCACTTTACAATTCATTAAAAGAAAGGAAATACGATCTGGCAGTGATGCGGACCATAGGTGCATCTAAAGGGCAATTGTTTCGGCATATTTTGCTGGAGGGGGTGTTGCTTACCTTCCTTGGTGCGTTGGTTGGTCTACTCATCGGACACCTTTTTCTACTTATTTTGGTTTTAAATTATGATCAGGGAGCCATTGCCGGATTAAGAGCTGATGTTTTCTTGGTGGAGGAGCTATATTTGGTTTTCTTTGCAGTCTTGATCGGAGTTTTGGCTTCTTTGCTGCCGGCATGGAATGCTTATCGTACCGATATCGCAAAACAATTGACGAAATAAATTATAAAAAACATGAAATACTTATTGGTTTCCTTATCTGTAATTTTGCTTTCGATTCAGCTAAATGCCCAAACGTCCGTATGGAAAGACCTTTCGGAAGTTACCTATAAAATAGGTCAGGACGAATGGGGAGAGCTTTATTTACCTGTTTTTGGTCCCAAAATCAAAAACATGGAAGGTAAGGTAGTTGAGGCAGATGGATATATCATACCCTTTGAAGGTATGTTTAAGCCAGAACATATAATCTTGTCGTCGTTGCCACTTGCCGAATGTTTTTTTTGCGGATCAGGAGGGCCGGAAACGGTCATGGAGGTCATGCTTTCCACCCCTGTAACATACACTTCCAAGCGGGTGAAGGTAAAGGGTACCCTGACCTTAAACGACAAAGATCCTGAAAAACTAATGTATATCCTTACCGATGCGCAGTTGGTAAATTAATTTATAAGGCTCCAAAAACAAACCTGCTTATCTAGTTTTAAGCAGGTTTGTTTTTTGTTCATTATGTAAAAAAGCTGTTCTAAAGCGAACTGAAAAGGAGGCTTTTTTCCATATTTTCAAAAGCAGCCATCAAGGACATGGTTTGATCCCCAGGTTTCCCGGTTCCAATAACCTGATTTCCAATTGTTGTAATAGGCAGAATCCTTTTTGTGGTGCTCGTCATAAAAACCTCACCCGCAACAAGGATCTCATCAAGTCGGATATCCCTGACGATGACATTGGCGGCGAGTTCCATGACTTTTTTACGGGTAATTCCCTCCAGAATGTGCGTTGCGGGAGTACTGATAATCCCATCGTTTACCATAAAAATATTGCTTCTTGAACTTTCAGATACCAAGCCCTGATGATGGTAGATGACATCTTCGGCTCCTTGTGAAGGCCAGTCCACACTCAGAAAACAGGGTAAAGTATAATTGGTGGTTTTGATTTTGGGGATGGGCCTCACGTATTCTACAGGGAGCAATTTGACACCTTTTGCATATTTTTCTTCACTTGGCAAACTAAGCGGTTCACAAAACAGGAACAAATCGCCGGATGCGGGGGTAAAAAAATTGTCTGAAATTCCCCCTGTCAGAATCATCCTTACACCTCCATTTTCCAGTTCATTTTTTGCGATCAGCTTATGGATGATTTGTTCTAAATCCTCCTTAGAATAGGCAAGCGGCAGATGGGCACTTTTTGCGGAGTTTATAAATCGCAGTAGGTAGTCTTCCAAAAAAAGTGGGTTGGGACCTACAGTTCTGAAAAAATCAAATATGGCATAACCTCGGATAAGTCCGATATCCAATGGATGACTTGTCGCTAATTTCGATTCGATAATTTCGTCTTTGGCAAAACAGAATGGTTTCATAGGGGCTTGTTTGCGGTAAATAATTTGAGCGTCACGTCTCTAAAGGGATAAGAATCAATCTTTCTACAGGAGTAATATGTATCTTTGTCACGCATTAAACTTACTGGAAAAAAATGAAAATTTACTATCGGATAGGTGTATTTATTGTTTTTATAGGGGTTTTTTCTTGTACGGCCAGAGAAGATGACGTGTCAAAATTGAAAGATGAAGTAATCGCCGTTCACGACGAAGTCATGCCTAAAATGGGGGAATTGAGATCCTATCAGAAATCGTTATCCGCGAAAGCAGAAGAACTGCGAAGCACGGCTTCTGATACGACCTCAATGCGGGATTTGAAGCAGGCAGCAAACGCATGTGAGGTAGCTTATGAGGGGATGTTTGTGTGGATGCGACAATTTGATTCCAAACTAGAAGGATTGGAAGAGGAGGAATCGCTGACATACCTGCGGGATCAACTTGTCAAAGTTACCCAAGTTAATCGGGACATTAAAAAGGCTTTGGATGATGCCGAAAGACTATTGGAGAAGTAATTGACCTGCTTATTTTAAATATGTGTTTACCGAATCTATGGAGATCAGTTGTTCTCCTTTGCCCCAACGGGTGTGAATATAAGTGGCGATTTGGGCAATTTCAATGGGTTTCAGGGATGGGTTGGCAGGCATGGGTTGGTTATAGGTTGCTCCGTTGACGATGATTTCCCCTTTTTGTCCGTACCGTATTATCCGAACGGACCGGGCTACATCTTCCTTGAGATAGTCAGCATCCTTTAAGGGTGGAATGACCAATCCAAGGCCGCTTCCGTCGACCTGGTGACAATTGGCACAGTGGATTAGGTATAAATTCTGTCCAACTACGGCATATTGTTTTGTTTTGAGATCCTTTATGGAATTAAGGTTTTTTTCCCTATTATCAGGTTTACAGCCAGCATAAATACCGACTAGGAATATAATAAATACCCAATTAACTATCCAAATCCGCATTAGTCGCCAGTAATTTAGGGATGTCATTCATGAGTCGGTTTACTTGTAATTCCTTAGTCCCATCATATACGCCACGTATGTGTCCATCCTGATCTACCAAGACAAAGGCACCACTATGAAGGAATCCCCCGGCTTCATTTTTGTCCTCCATGGCTGTTGTTAAGTAGCTAGTCTGTCCTATTTCAAAAATTTGCTCCTGGTCTCCGGTAAGGAAATTCCATGTGGTGGCGTCAGGTACACCCAAACGAACAGAAAAGTCCTTGAGTAATTCTACAGTGTCATGGGTAGGATCAATGGAATGGCTGAGAATAAGGAAATTCGGTTCATCCTTGAATTTCTCAAAGACCCGAAGCATCTGAGTTTTCATTATCGGGCAGATTGTCGGACAACTGGTAAAGAAAAAATCAGCTACGTAGACCTTTCCACGTACATCGGCTTGTGTAAAGGGTAATCCCTCTTGATTTATAAAAGAAAATGGTGCGATTTGATGATATACGGTATCTACCTTTTTTTTGCCAGCTACAATAATTTCTTCCGTATACTTATTTCCTAAAACAGGTAAACTTTCATTTTTTTTCGAACCTGTTGTACAGGATATAACCAAAAACAAACAAATGAAACTAATCCAATAGGTGGTTGCTTTCATGAATTTTTCTTTAAAAGAAGACAATCCAAGCCTATCATTAGTTCCTTTCCCGAATTCTTTTGTAAAGTTTAATTCCCAGCATAAGCAGGATACCCAAGCCCACCAACCCCACTATTGCCCAGATCATACTTGTAAGGTTTTTCAGGACGATCAAAAAAACAATAGCAAAAAGTAGCAGCGTGGAGGCTTCGTTCCAGATCCGCAGCTTGTTGCTTGTCCAGCTGGTCGATCCGGACTGTAATGACTTAAAAATAAAATGACAAGTAATGTGATACCCATACAAAAGAACCACAAAAAAAAGTTTGGCTTGCATAAAAGGCAGCTCCAAATACCCCCAGCGATAACTCATAACCCAAGTACCAAAAATCAAAGTAAGAATGGCTGAGGGCCAGGAGATGATATACCAAAGGCGGTAGGCCATCAAGTCAAGTAGGGGCTTTAAGATAGCTCTTTCCGCATCGGGGCGGTTTAGACTTTCAACTTGATAGATGAACAGCCTGACGATGTAAAACAGGCCTGCAAACCAGGTTACTATGAAAATAATATGTAATGCTTTGATGTATTCGAATGCCATTCTCGAAAATTTGTTCTAAATTAATGCTTTATCATTTAAAAAAATCATCCATGAAAAGTAATTATTTATACTACGCACTTTTGTTGGCTGTGTTTCTTGTATTGTGGTGGATTATAGGGGATACCATTTCCCAGCCGGGGATAGCTGATTTGGAAGGGAATTATTCTGAAATGGCAACATTCAGAAACGAAAACAACACTGGTCCGGTTATCCGGATTTTTGCAGTCCATGCCGCGGATACACTGTGGAAAGAAATGAGGTCCTATGGAGATTTTATGCCCCACACCAAATATGGCAATACAAAGGTTTTTTTCTTTTTGGAAGATTTATCGGGATCAATCCGAGTATTTCCCAATGAACCCTTCGTATCTTCTGAATTGGCCAATCTATGTATTGCCAAATATGAGAAAACCGCTATGGGTGAAGTCAATTTTATAAAATACCCAACTGTAGAGAACTGAAAACGGATCAAACCCATAGTGATGAGGCGTAGAAATAGATACTCCGTAGCCGAGTATATAGCGGGTATTGTTGCGAATGACCGACAAATTCTCAGCCAGGCCATAACATTGGTGGAAAGTGCCTTACCGGAAGATCAGCAATTAGCCGAAGAATTGGTGGAGGGAGTTTTACCCTTTACGGGGAGATCACTGCGTGTAGGGGTAAGTGGTGTGCCGGGTGTGGGGAAAAGTACTTTTATTGATCGGTTCGGTCAGATGCTGGTCAATGACGGATACCGTGTAGCGGTACTTACTGTGGACCCAAGCAGTGAGGAGAGCAAAGGCAGTATTCTAGGGGACAAGACAAGAATGGAGAACCTGAGTACTTCTCCAAATGCCTTTATCCGTCCGTCACCTTCAAGCGGTATTTTAGGAGGGGTTTCAGCCAAAACTAGGGAAACTTCCCACTTGTGTGAGGCAGCCGGGTACAATGTGATTTTAATTGAAACTGTAGGTGTTGGCCAGTCGGAAACTGTTGTAAAAGGTATGGTTGACTTCTTTTTGTTGCTGGCATTGGCAGGTGCGGGAGACGAGCTTCAGGGTATAAAGAAAGGGATCATGGAGATGGCGGATCTAATCGTGATCAATAAGGACGACGGAGAGAACAGGAAAGCTGTGGAAAAGGCAAAGGGGGAATTGAAGGAAGCATTACATTTTTTTCCAAAAAAAGAAAATGGTTGGACGACTGAGGTCTTCTCTTGCTCCTCCATGTTGGGAGAACGGCTGGGAAGCATTTGGAATAAAATTAAGGATTTTGAAGAGGAAATGAAATCGAATGGATATTTTGAAAATAACCGTTCGTTACAACGTGTTCATTGGATGAAAGAGCAAATCAGCATGCTTCTTGAAATGGGATTTTATACGGACAAAAAGATAACCGAAGAATTAAACCAAATGAAATCGAGTGTTCAGTTTGGGGAAAAATCCGCACTTTCTGCTGCCAGGCAATTGGTAGCCAAGTATCTAGCCATGAATTCAACTAAATAATGAAAACCCCTTGGAATTGTTGAATAAAAAAAGGAGCTCCTAGCTCCTTTTTTTATTCAATACTTTCAGCCTCATCGTGGCTTATATCCGGGGCTCCGGATTCTCTTTTGGGCAAGTTTTCGTTTCCATGAGATCTATAGGGAACGAAACCTTCCCTTTTAAACCTATAAGATTCAGTCCGTTGGCTCGGCATATTATTTGCCAAATCCAGCATACCGAAACCTTTGTGTGTGAAGGCTCCCAATCCGCATTTGAAAACGAAATCCTGCACTTCGGCCGCGGCGTAGAGTGTGAAGGGAAGGGTGTATCCCCTAACTTCATACTTTACATCCATGTCATATACAGAATAGATTCGAGCAAATTTTTTCTGTTGTTCCCGCAATTTGTTCACGTAATTCATGTCGGGAACTACTTGAAACTTGTAAAAAGACTCCATTTGTTGCTGTGAATACCAGCCTGATTTTTCCATACGCGTAAGCGTGGATTCATAAAGCAAGTCGGAAAATTCATCCGTGTCCGGGTTGATAAAACGCTTTCCTGACTCGTCGTCGAAAGTGGGCATCAACAAAACCAAGGGAGAAATACAAACAAACTTATTGGATGTTTCCAATTCCGGTTCCGTTTCTTTCTCCGTGTACTCGGGTGAAAGAATCAAATTTCCCAACTCAATTTTCGGTGTTTTAAACACTTGCTCCAAGAGATAATCAAGAAATTCCTGATCGGGAGCTGACAAAACCAGCGTGACCAAGCTTGAATAATAGTGTAAACCGCTTCTACTTACCTTGGTTTGACCTTTCAGTCCGGAGAAGTTGAAGTAATTGTAGTTGAAAAACGATTCATTTCCTCCCTTGACTATAAGTCCTTTAAGGAACTGGGCAAGGATGTACTGGTGATGAAAAGGCAAATAGGCACCTTTATTCTTTAAAGAAAATATTAATCTGATTCTCACGATTTTAAAAATGAAAAGTTAAACAATGATTTTATACATTTTCATATACAATTAACTTATTTTTGGGTAATTATGTTACGACAAACTTAACAATAAAATTTCATTATTTTTATACGTTAAACCGAAAATGCATAATATCCCCGTCCTTGACTACATATTCCTTGCCTTCTATCGCTATTTTTCCGTTTTCTCTACAAGATGCCTCTGATTTGAAGTGTTCATAGTCAGAAAGCTTGATGACCTCGGCTTTTATAAATCCTTTTTCAAAGTCAGAATGAATCACTCCGGCTGCCGCAGGAGCTTTCCAACCTTGTTTGATGGTCCATGCGCGAACTTCCTGTTCACCGGCTGTAAAATACGTGATCAGCGTCAATAATTTATATGCTGCCGAAATCAGTCGGTTCAAACCGCTTTCTTCCAGGCCATATTCAGAAAGAAAAAGTTGCTTCTCGGCTTCCTCATCGAATTCGGCAATCTGGGATTCAAGGGCAGCACAAAGCACCACTACTTCGGCATTTTCCGCTTTTACGGCTTCCGCCAGCCGATCCGTGTGGGAGTTGCCTGTCAGGATTTCTTCCTCCGAAACATTGGCAACGTAAAGTACCGGCTTGATCGTGAGCAAATGAAGATCTCTTACTGCTTCCAAGTCTTCTGCATCCGCTTCAACGGAGCGGGCATTTTTGCCAGCTTCCAAAGCTTCTTTGAAGGTAATCAACGTTGCCAGTATTTTCTTGGCTTTTGCATCTCCTGACTTTGCGATTTTCTCATTTTTTTGGATTTTCTTATCTATGGATTCCAAATCTTTGAGCTGGAGCTCCGTATCGATTACTTCCTTGTCGAAAAGTGGGTCTACCCCACCTGCCACATGAACGATGTTGTCGTCTTCAAAACACCGAATAACGTGGATGACAGCATCTACCTCGCGGATATTGCCGAGAAATTTGTTTCCCAAACCTTCTCCCTTGCTTGCGCCTTTTACAAGCCCGGCAATATCCACAAACTCAATCACAGTTGGCAATACACGTTGTGGATTTACCAGTTTTTCCAAAATCTGAAGTCTTCGGTCAGGTACCGTTACCACGCCTATATTAGGCTCAATGGTACAAAAAGGAAAATTTGCCGCTTCTGCTTTCGCACTTGACAACGCATTAAACAAAGTTGATTTACCGACGTTGGGTAGCCCAACAATCCCACATTTTAATCCCATGAATGTAAATTATATCTTATCAATTTTAAATATCCGGTA
>JBBQXZ010000011.1:0-39748 GCA_038209145.1 Cytophagales bacterium
ACTAGTCAAAAAAAAACCAGCTAGTCAATAAAATCTCCTGAATGTCAGGCACAAAAAGTTTAAGGCCTCATCAATATTTAAATCCCGGTATGGCCCTGTCCCTTTTTTTACCCAATTTATAGTTTAAAAAAGTATATCTCATGGAAATTTCATGTGCTCCGCCCGCATTTCTCAATCCCAATTTAGAAATTGTAAAATCATAGCTATATCCAAGATCCAAATCGTTGGGCAGAGAAAAACCGAGAATTGCCACAATGGCCTCATTATTGGGCATGGCGTTTTTGGTTGGCAAGCCACGGTACCAAGCACCAATGATCATAGGCTGAAAATAGAATTCCGCACCAACATCCAATTGATCAAATACCCCTTGGCGCTTATAGTTAAAAGCAAATGACAAACTCCGCTCCTGATTGATGTTGTTCAGATACTCATTGATCCTTCCATCCTGCAAGGGTATTTTTACCCCCCCATGTACCGAATACTTGATCGGCAACCTGTCCATTTGCATTTCCATGTATGAAATGTAGGGCCTTGTCAGGTGGTGGGCAGCAACGCCCAACCAAAAGCGCTCGTCGTAATAGTAAAGACCCGTGTTAATATCCGCATGGCTGCGCTGACTGTCATCAGAAACCCAGGAACTCGCATCCAGGTTTACAATTCCTCTATCTATGTCCAGTTGAGTACTTAAAATTATCTGCTCGACATTCACATACCTGTTCACAAAACTGACTTGAGCACCTACATGTAAAAAGCGAAATTCCCCCAATCGAAGCCTGTAAGAATACAGGACTCCCACTTCCATATTTTGCAATTGGGAAAAACTTTCCCTGGTCCCGTTTACAATTACACCTACACCACTGTTTTTGTCTTCTATGAAGTGATCCAAATATGCCGACATGGACACAAACGAATGTTCCAACGAGGGCCATTGGTTTCTGAAGTTTAATCCAACCCGAGTCCATTCGGTACTTCCCGCAAAGGCGGGATTTAAATACAGCGGCGCAGCATAAAATTGGGAAAACTGAACATCCTGCGCCAATAGACCACCTTGGAGCATATACGTCACTGTCAGAAAAACAATAAGTTTTTTCATCATCTTACCAATAAGAATTTCCCAGACATAACCACAGGTGTCCCATCGCTCGCCTCCATATTTACCCGAAAGACAAAACTGCCCGGGGGAGTATCCGAACCGTTCACGGTGCCATCCCATCCGAGGGTGTTTACGTCTTCCGATCGAAAGAGCATTTCACCCCATCCGCTAAAGACCATCAATTCCATAGAAACAATCCCTTTAGTTTTGGGTCTGAAATGGGTGTTTTCTTCCTTTGAAGGTGTAAAGCCTGTCGGAAACATCACCCTGTAAGACCTGTTGATACCGATGTTGATACTGGCGAAAGATTCGCAGCCCGCCTCATTCACAGCGGTAAGGCTTACCAAGAAATCACCTTTTTCTCCAAAAATATGAACCGGATTTTTTTGTGTACTGGTTTTTCCATTTCCGAAATCCCACTTCCAGGCAACCGGGCTACCCGTGGAGGCATCAGTAAACCAAATGGGGTCATCGACAAGCACCCCACCCTGTTCATCAGACTTTCTGTCTGATCCGTTTATTCCATAGTCAAAAGAAGCCACTACAGGGATATCCACTACCTTGATCTTGAAACTAAGAGGATCCGACCAGCAATCCATATCTTTGAATTTTACTGAAAGCTCATAATGACCATCGGTATAAACGGTATCCATTTCCCCATTCACAAGCAACTCCCCTCCTAAATTTTTTACCCGGTAATCATATTGATTTTCATCAATTTCAAGGATGTATTCCCTTACATTTATCCGTTCTTCGGGAAAACAGGCAACAACTGGCATCAAGAAACCCAACTCGGGAAACGGGGGTTGATCTACGATAAACAGCGGGGATTTGGCAGGACAACCCTGGCCATTATACCCCCAAACCTGATAACTGCCCGGTTGGGTAAGTGTGAATTGCATTCCATCTTCCCCTAATTGAAGTGCGTCGTCCCTGTACCATTCGTAGGACACATACTCCTCATCCCCAACTGCGGTTAGTTGTACTTCTTCTCCAGGGCAAAGATTCCATTCCTCCAAGGGGAGATTGTCTGCAAGTAGAAGGATGGGCTCAGGGGAAGTATTAATCGAAAATGTCAACGAATTTCCTTTGGAAGTTTTTCCATAGTTGTCTGTTATGGTGTAAAAAAGAGTTACCTCTTCTCCATCGGATCCGGCTAGTGGGAAGAAAGTGAATTTCCCGCCTTTGTCAGCCGCTTTTACTGTTCCTTGGGGAAATTCTAGCAACCTGTTTTCCGGTTTGCACTTTCCCTGTGCGCACAAGTCTTCTGCTTCTGCCTCAATATCGGCTAAGGATTCATAGAATTGCAGGCACTGTATTTCAGAGTTTTCATTGGGCAAAGAGACAGAAGAAGTATCAATTTCAAAGTTGTTTTCCTGGCCTTCACAAGATGCCAATTCCTGTAAGTCAGTTCCCAAAGGCTCCAATAGACTTTCTTCATCCGATACCTCCACCTGCAAATTACGGATCTCATGGAAATTGGTAAAGCCTCCTGTCGCAGCTGAAAAGCCAATTTTCAAATTTCTGGGAGACGCATAGGGATAAGGTACTGATTCCAGAATGGAGACCATGCGAGGAACTCCTGGGGTAGTAGTGACCTGCATGTCCAAAGAAAGTTCGTAACCTACTCCCGAAGCCGCCGGCCTGAGATCTACGAACACTTTTCTATATCCGACAGTATTGGGGTCAGTAATCCGCTGTGCTCCTGAACTAAGGGGAAACCTTTCATTGGCGGCCAGGCCGAGTGCCCCACCTTCGTTGACTTTTTTGCCGGCAATAAATGCATATCCTGCATTCGCTGGTCCTCTAATCACCACACTGTTGGGGTGGAGGTCATTGGGACCACCCGGAAATCCTCCAGGTCCTCCTATGAGGTTGCCAAAATTTCCCCAGGTGTCCAGTCCGATACCCACGTACCCGCCGGATAAGCCAGGGATGTTTCCTGCCGGACCATATCCTAGGGCACCTCCAAATGCTCCTGGGTAAAAATTGGTTACCGCAGCGTCAAATAAAAAAATAGTAAGCCCATCGGCACCGGTACCCCCATAGGTGAAATATTCAAAGGAGGCCTTAATGCCGAAAGAAGAAGAAAAAGGAATGTCAATATACACATAACCCCCAACACCTTGACTTGTGTTTGTCAGACGCATTGCCGTATTTGTAAGGGTGGCCTGCCCGCCATAAATAGTTTTAGTCTGTACATTGCCACCTTGAAAGGACTCGCAATAAGGAAACCCCACCTGGGCAGCTGCCCGGTTACTCCAAAGCACTCCTGTCAAAAAAACAAGGTGCATAATTACAAACATTTCCTTTGGGCTCAAGTAAATTCGGTTAGTTTAGGTAATCCAACTGGAACTGAAATTTCCAATCAGGCAACAAATTAACCAAATCTGAAAGAAAACAAAAAATGCAATCACTTATTATTAGGGGAAGCCTTTTAATATGTTATCAACGGTCTATTTTAGAATGGTTTGTTTTCTGTCGGGGCCTACCGAAACCATGCTAATCGGGACCTGAAGCTCTTTCTCCAGATATTCCGTATACTGCCGAAGTTCCTCCGGAAATTGAGCATAGGAAGATACATGGTTTAAGGATGTGTTCCATCCCTTCATCGAAATGTAAACAGGTTTAAGATGCTTTTCTCCCAAGTCAAAAGAAAGCCTGTCGATCTTTGTGCCATCCTCCAAGAGGTAGTGGGTACATACCTTAATTTCTTTAAAAATATTCAAAACATCAGCTTTCATCATAAACAGCTGGGTTACTCCATTGATCATGATCGAATATTTCAATGCAGGAAGATCAATCCAACCACATCTTCTTGGCCTTCCCGTCGTGGACCCAAATTCATTTCCCTCTCTCCGCATTTCTTCTCCCGTCGAGTCAAAAAGTTCGGTAGGAAAAGGCCCGCTTCCGACCCGGGTACAATATGCTTTGAATATTCCAAAAACATCCCCAATACGCATCGGTGCCACACCCAATCCGCTACAGGCACCGGATGTCATGGTATTGCTGCTAGTCACAAAGGGATAACTTCCAAAATCAATGTCCAACAAAGATCCCTGGGCTCCCTCGGCAAGAATCTTCTTGCCTGAATCCAACGCTTCGTTTACCTCATATTCAGTCTCCACAAGATTGAGTTGTTTGAAAAACTCGACAGCAATAAAAAAAGTTTTTTCCAGCTCGGGCAGTTCCCCAAGATCATATGAATAGTAATTCAGGATAGAAAGATGTCTTTCCATTAGAGCTTGGTATTTATCTTTGAAATCCGGGGAGAGTATGTCCCCCACCCGAATGGCAACTCTTCCAATTTTGTCCTGATAGGTAGGGCCTATTCCCTTTAGTGTTGAACCTATTTTTTTGTCCCCTTTTGATTTCTCATAGGCCGCATCAAGCAATTTGTGTGTTGGCAGGATGATAGTTGCTTTTTTTGATACAAATAAATTCTCACTAATCTTAATGTTGAATTTTTTCAATCCTTCGATTTCTTTTTTTAGCACTACAGGATCCAACACTACACCGTTTCCAATGATATTTTTCAATTTTTCCCGAAAAATCCCACTTGGAATCTGATGAAGCACGTGCTTGATCCCGTCAAATTCCAATGTATGCCCTGCATTCGGACCTCCTTGAAATCTTGCCACTATATCATATTTGGGAGCCAGGAAATCTACAACTTTGCCTTTACCCTCATCGCCCCACTGAAGGCCTAGAAGAACATCCATTTTCATTATATACTACGTATTAGTTGTGCTATTTTTAAAAAGATTCGCAATTACGGCAAAAATCACCAACTGCACGTAAATTTTACGGGAAATTCGCCCAATTTATCCCAAAGCAATTTTGCTTAATGCTTCTTCTAGGCTATCATACACCGTAAATATATTGTTTAATTTTGTAATGATCAGCAGTTTCTTTACGTGTTCGGAAGGAGAGGTAAGGAACACTTCCCCTCCAACATTCCTCATTTTGGTCAGCATGGTAATCAACACCCCAATCCCACTGGAACTGATGTACCGAACCTGACTGAGATCGATGATACAAACCTTGATTCCTTCATTGAGCGAATCGGAAACCAACTCGACCAGTTTAGGGGCAGATTCATCACCAATAAGGTCACCCTCTAATTTTAAAATAAATTTATTGGCTATTTTTGCCGTTTCGTATTGGATTTTCATTGGTTTACAAAAATTTATCTGTGGACTATGCAAAACTTCTGACTACAGCCAGGAAAGGAAGCTAATGCTTGATTTTCACTTTAGGTCTAAACTCGCAGGATGCGTCTGTGCAGTTGCCGTACAAAATAAGGGAGTGGTGGATGATGTTGAAATGTAATATTTCACCAACGGTGTTCTGGATATTCTGGATTCTTGGATCACAAAACTCCTTGACCTGATGACATTCCGTACATATCAGGTGGTCATGTTGTTTGTAACCATAAGATTTCTCGTATTGGGCCAGGTTCTTGCCAAACTGATGTTTGGTTACCAAGTCGCACTCCACCAATAAATCCAAGGTATTATACACCGTTGCCCTACTGACCCGGTAGTTTTTATTTTTCATACTGATGTACAAAGACTCCACGTCAAAGTGGCCTCCCCTACCGTAAATCTCCTCCAAGATAGCGAATCTCTCAGGGGTTTTTCTAAGTTTTTTATTCTCCAAATAAGCGGTAAAAATCTTCTTTACCTTTTCATAAGGACTCTCGGTTAAAACCATGGGTATGCTGAATTTTTTACAAATATACGTTACTTATCGGGAAAGTCCCAGATTGATAAATCAATCAAACCGGGACACCTTGAGTACCCCCTGAATTGTCGACAAATTTTGGATGAGCTTTTCGAGGTGGTTGGTGCTATGTACGTAAAGCTTGATGCTACCTTCAAAAAGTCCAGAGTCTGAATCCACCGTGATGGAACGCATGTTCACTTTTAGTTCGTTGGAAATCACCTTAGTCAGGTCACTTATTAGTCCGACCCGGTCTGTGCCCACAATCCTCAGCCCCGCAAGAAATGCGATTTCTTGTTGACTTGTCCAGCGGGCCTTGATGACGCGATTTCCGTGGTTAGATAGGAGTTCGAGGGCATTGGGACAGGAGGTACGGTGGATTTTGATTCCCTCATTTATAGTGACAAATCCAAAAACCTCATCGCCAGGAATGGGATTGCAGCATTTGGCCAGGATGTAATCTACCACGTCCATGTCTTCTCCGATGAGCAATTGATCGTGATCGGGGCCTTTGAGGTGCTTTATTTCTTTGGTAAAAGAGGATTCATCGGTCACATGGATCATCGGATTTTTTTTAAGTCTTTTTTTCTGGTTAAAATCCCTGAAGCTTTTGATGGAGGTCGGATCGATTATTCCCTTGCCTACGCGGTAGTAGAATTCAGAGGTGGTTTTAGTTTCAAAAAAAGCCCTGAGCTGCTCCATTGTCACGGATGAAAACTCCATTTTCATCTGCTTGAGTTTGCGTTGTACAATTTCCTTACCATCCTGCACCACTTGTTTCTTGTCTTCCTTCAAGGCATCTTTAATTTTTGCCTTTGCCCGGGAAGTAACGACCGATTTTAACCAGTCTTCATTCGGTTTTTGCTTTTTAGAAGTCAGAATCTCTACCTGATCCCCGTTTTTCAATTTGTGACCAATAGGAACAAGACGTTGGTTCACTTTGGCCCCGATGCACCTTACCCCTACCTCGGAGTGGATCTCAAAAGCAAAGTCCAAGGCGGAAGCACCTGATGGCAGAACTTTGAGATCTCCTTTGGGCGTAAAAACAAATACCTCATCATTAAAAAGGTTTCCCCTGAAGTCGTCCATAAACTCAATGGCTGAGCCATCGTTGTTTTCCAATATGGTCCGCACTTGGGTAATCCAATCGTCCAACCCGGCTGCCCCTCTCTCCGGAGAATTTTCTTTTTCCTTGTATTTCCAATGTGCCGCATAGCCTCTTTCGGCGATATCATCCATCCGTTGTGTACGGACTTGAACCTCAACCCATTGCCCAGTCTGGCTCATCACCGTTGTATGGAGGGATTCATACCCGTTGGCTCGTGGGGTATTTATCCAATCCCGCAGTCGGTCTGGGTTAGGTCGGTAAAAATCTGTGACGATGGAGTACACCTGCCAACAATCCGCCTTTTCATTTTCAAGTTCTGTATCAATAATAATCCGAACGGCAAACAAATCATATACCTCCTCAAAAGGAATATTCTGTTTTGTCATTTTATTGTAAACGGAAAAAATCGATTTGGGTCTCCCCTTGATGGTAAACTTAATTTTCTGCTGCTCCAATTCGTGTTGTATTGGAGCAATGAATGTTTTGACAAATTTATTTCGGGATACCCTAGTCTCGTTGATTTTGTTGATAATTGAATCATAGGACTCCCCATCAGTAAACTTCAAATAAAGGTCTTCCAACTCGGATTTGATACTGTATAGCCCCAGGCGATGTGAAAGCGGTGCATAGAGATATTTCGTCTCGGAGGCAATTTTTAACTGCTTGTGTCTGGGCATGCTGTCCAGCGTACGCATATTGTTCAACCGATCGGCAAGTTTGATCAAAATCACCCGCACATCGTCGGAAAGGGTGATGAGCATTTTACGGAAATTTTCCGCCTGCTGAGAACTTCCATACTCAAAAACACCAGAAATCTTGGTAAGTCCATCGATAATCTGTGCGACTTTCAGGCCAAACTCCCGCTCAATATCCTTCAATTCCAATTCGGTGTCCTCCACCACATCGTGAAGTAACGCAGAAATGATACTGGTTGTCCCCAGACCTATTTCCTCCACGCAGATCAAAGCGACCTCAAGCGGGTGATAGATATAGGGTTCGCCGGATTTCCTCCGCATGTCTTTATGCGCCTCATTGGAAATACTGAAAGCTTTTTTTATTAGCTTGGCATCCCCATCTTTAAGCAATGGCTTGGCTACACGTAGCAGTCTCCTGTATCTTTTCAGAATCTCCCTACGTTCTTCCTCTACGTCTATCTTAATCATATGATCTAAAGTAACAAATCTTCCAACCAAAGGGTGCCTTTTATGAAATAAATGTGTATTTTTTTCTTTGCCTTATTGAAACTTTAAAATACATGTTTACATTTGCATCCACATTGAAGAAAAACATGATTCAAGGATAACAATTGTCAGTTTTGGCAGGTATTGGACTTGGGCATATCTTTTGTATCTATTTTTTGTTGCGAGTGTAATTGCTCAATGGATACTTGTATATTGATTTGCGGATGTGGCGAAATTGGTAGACGCACTAGACTTAGGATCTAGCGCCGTAAGGCATGGGGGTTCGAGTCCCTCTATCCGCACATTACAATCCCTCGATCTGGATCAAACGCCCAATGGGTTATGGTCGAGATTGGGGGTTTTTGTTATTGGTAACTTTAAATTTCATTCCTTTGGAAATTACATTAGACAAGCACGCTGCCAACGAAGCTTCTATTAAAATTAAATTAACAGAAGCAGATTATCAACTTAAGGTTGATTCTAAATTGAAGGATTACGCCCGCAAAGCGACCATCAAAGGATTCAGGCCTGGAAAAGCACCTGTGTCCATGGTCAAAAACCTGTACGGCACCTCTGTGCTTGTAGAAGAAATCAACCAAATTTTATCTACTTCCCTCAATGATTATATTAAGGGACAGTCCTTCAAACTGCTGGGAGATCCCCTTCCCCAGACAGAAAGTTCTGCCGATTTGGATTGGAAGAAGCAAAAAGATTTTGAATTCTCCTATAAAATCGGATTTGTCGATCAAGTAGATATAGATCTGGAATCAGAGATTGATGCCAAAACTTATACGGTGGAGCTTTCGGATAAGGAAATCAGTGATGCGTTGACCAATATCAAAAAACAATACGGGAAAATGACAAATCCCGATGTCAGTGAGGAAAATGATTTTTTATACGGTGATCTAAAAGCAGTTGACGGGTCCTTTGAAAAGACTTTATCCCTTTCCCTATCCAAATTGGATGACCAAAGCGTAGCGAAATTTATAGGGGTAGAAAAAGGTGCAGTTATCGAATTTGATCCTTCCAAGGCCATAAAGACCGATTTGGCGGGGGTTTTGTCTATTTCTGAGGAAGAAGCTTCAGCTATTTCTGGAGATTTCACCTTTACGGTACAGAATATCAACCGTACCGAAGAGGCAGAACTCAATCAGGAACTGTTCGACAAAGTCTTCGGTCCCAACCAGGTAACTTCGGAAGAGGAATTTTTGGCTAAAATCAAAGAGATTTTAGGGGAAAATTACAACAGGGAGTTGAAATTGTTTTCAGAAGAAGAAATCAAAAAAGCCCTGATTGAAAAAGCCTCCATCGACCTGCCTGAGGAATTTTTAAAGGAATGGTTGCTTAAGTCAAACAGTGGGAAACTTTCCGAAGAGGAAGTGGCGAAAGAATTACCAGCCTATCTCCGGCAACTTACTTGGTCACTTATTGTCAATACCATTGCCGAAAAGAACAACATCAAAGCAGAACAGCCTGAGGTCATTGAAAAAACAAGAGAAATGATCCGGGGACAGTTTGGTTCTGCGGGAATGAGTGCGCAATTGGAAGAGAATATGGACATGTTCGTGTCCAATTATCTCCAGGGGAACGAAGGACAGAATTACATGCAAATGGTGACGGCCGTCCAAAACGAAAAGGTAATCAATTTTGTAAAAGAAAAGACATCTCCCCAAGAGGAGGTTATATCGGTTGAAAAGTTCAAGGAACTTTTGGAAAACTAATTCAAAGAATAAATTGTTAAATGAAAAGTCCTTAATTATTAAGGGCTTTTTTATTTTTGTAATCTCATTAAACCAAAAATATGCTTAACAAAAAAGAATTTAGGGATTTTGCCGTCAAGCACCGAGGCGTAAATGGAACAGCCTTTGATCAGTACACCGACTACGTGGAGAACATGACGCGTTCTGTAATCGAGGAAAGACCTACCAATTTCAGGGAAATTGATGTTTTTTCCCGATTGATCATGGACCGGATTATCTTTTTGGGTACAGGCGTGGACGACCATATTGCCAACATCATTACTGCCCAGCTGTTATTCTTGGAATCAACAGACTCAAAAAAGGACATTTTGTTGTACATCAACAGCCCAGGAGGCTCGGTATATGCCGGATTAGGAATCTATGACACCATGCAGTATATTGCGCCAGAGGTAGGGACAATCTGTACAGGTCTTGCCGCATCTATGGGAGCAGTCCTCCTTGCGGGTGGAGCTGCGGGTAAGCGCGCCGCACTTCCGCACTCACGCATTATGATACATCAGCCTTCCGGGGGGATGCAAGGCCAATCGAAAGACATGGAGATCTCGGTGAAGCAAATATTGGAATTGAGAAAAGAACTTTATGAAATTTTGGCGGAGCACAGTGGTAAAACCCCGGAAATCATCGAAAGGGATTCAGACAGGGATTATTGGATGCGCGCAGATCAAGCAAAAGAGTACGGACTGATCGATGAGGTACTCATAAAAAAAGCAAAATAATTGAAAATGGCTCAAACGACGTGTTCCTTTTGTGGAAGGAATAAAAAAGACGTAGACCTGATGGTTTCGGGCATATCAGCCCATATCTGCAATTTCTGCATCGATCAGGCCTATCAAATCCTGGGTGAAGAGGACAAAACCAAAAAACAGTCTAAGAACCCCAAATTCAAACTTCGCAAGCCCAAAGAGCTGACAGAATACTTGGACCAGTATGTGATCGGGCAGCAGGAGGCAAAAAAAATCCTTACTGTAGCAGTTTACAATCACTACAAGCGCTTGGGGCAGAAGAATCAGGAGGAGGATGAAATTAAAATTGAGAAATCCAACATCATCATGGTCGGTGATACAGGCACGGGAAAAACATATTTGGCAAAGACCTTGGCCAAAATATTGGAAGTCCCTTTTTGCATTGCCGATGCCACGGTATTGACAGAAGCAGGCTATGTGGGTGAAGACGTGGAAAGCATACTCACCCGACTCTTACAATCTGCCGACTATAACGTGGAATCCGCCGAACGGGGTATCGTCTACATCGATGAACTGGATAAAATCGCCCGTAAGTCCGACAATCCTTCCATAACCAGAGATGTGAGTGGAGAGGGTGTACAACAAGCATTGTTGAAGTTGCTGGAAGGAACTGTGGTTAATGTTCCTCCACAAGGAGGAAGAAAACATCCGGATCAAAAGATGATTGCGGTGAATACGGACAACATTCTGTTCATTTGTGGGGGTGCGTTTGATGGGATTACCAGACATATTGCCAGTAGGTTGAATACCCAGCCTATGGGCTTCAGTAAGAAATCGGAAAATGAATTTATTGACAGAAACAACTTGTTGCAATACGTTACCTCACAAGATTTGAAGTCCTTTGGATTAATACCTGAGCTCATTGGGCGACTTCCGGTGGTGACTCACTTGGATCCGTTGGATAGGGAAACCTTGAAAAAAATCTTAACAGAGCCGAAAAACGCACTGACAAAGCAATACATGAAATTGCTGGCGATGGAGGATGTAGAACTTTCCTTTGAAGAGGATGGGATAGATTTTATCGTGGAAAAAGCGGTGGAATTTAACTTGGGTGCACGGGGATTGCGGTCCATCTGTGAAGCCATAATCACCGATGCCATGTATGAACTGCCGTCCGATGAGACGGTAAAAGAATTGGTCATAGACGGTGACTATGCCAGATCGCAATTTGACAAATCAAAGTTCAAAAAGCTTCAGGTGGCTTGATTCTGAGCCAAGGACAGACTTTCAACAATAAGCCTTGCAGTTTCCTGCGAGGCTTTTTTATTTCCGATTTTTTTACGGACTTCCGCATATCCTTTTAAAACGGCTTGCCGTGGCAATCCTTCCTCCGCAATTTGGGAAAGTTCTTTTACCAATTGGTTTTCATGATAGGCATCCTGAATAAGTTCTCGGACTATTTCCCGCTCCGCAATCAGGTTTACCAGTGAAATAAAAGGAATCTTTACCAAATGCTTGGCGATCTGATAGGTTACCGGACTGGTCTTGTAGACCACCACTTGGGGCACATCAAATAATGCTGTCTCCAATGTGGCCGTTCCGGAAGTGACCACGGCAGCTTGGGCAACGTGCAAGAGGTCATACGTTTGGTTAAAAACCGTTTGTATTCCGTGCCGTTCAGCATCTTGATAAATGTCAGCAGGCAAGTTGTCCACCCCTGCCACCACAAAATTCCACTGCGGAAACTGCTTTACGACACCCAACATGGTAGACAACATGCCCGCTACTTCCTGCTTTCTACTGCCTGGCAGTAGGGCGATGACAGGTTTGTGAGACAGGCCGTTTTCTTGTGTGAAATTGGGATTCGGGTTAAATTTTGCCAATTCATCGCAAATTGGATTACCCACATAAGGTACCTCCCAATTGTACCCCGAAAAAAAATCAGGCTCAAAGGGAAGGATGGTGTATAGTGATGTGACGTATTTTTTTAAAGTCAATGCCCTCCGTTGGTTCCATGCCCAGACTTTGGGAGGAATGTAGTAATGAACAGGAATCCCCATTTTAGAAGCGTACTTGGCAATTTTCATATTAAAACCACCATAATCGATTAGAATTAAGGCATCTGGCTTGAAATCCAGCAGATCCTTTTTTATTAAGGTCAGATATCGGATTACCTTGCGAAATCCAAACAACACCTCAACGAAACCCATCAAGGCAACTTCCTCATAATGGGCGGCAATCTGAAGTCCGGCTTTTGCCATATATCCACCTCCCATACCCCTGAATATTGGCTGATTGTCGATCCGGCTAAGTTCAACCATCAAGTTGGACGCATGTAAGTCCCCGGAACGCTCTCCGGCTATGAGGTAGTATTTCAAGTTATTTTGTCTTTAGGCCAAGTTTATTCGCCAAAATATTCCACAAAATTGCGCGGCGTTTCATAGAGGGTGAGTTTATAAAGCCCGCCCGATTTCACAATCTTGTCCACCTCCGGAGCTAGAATCCTCCAGAATTCCATGACCAGATTCTCGCAACTCGCCATTTTTCCAGCCATGAAATCCACGTCCACATTCAAGTTTTTATGATCCACTTTGTCGATTACCTCATTTCGGATTAGTAAGCTGAGCTGTTTCAGGTCAACAACAAAACCTGTCTCCGGATCCGGTTTTCCTTTTACGGTTACAATGAGTTCGAAATTATGGCCGTGCCAATTGACATTGGCGCAGGGTCCAAAAACCGCCTCGTTTTTCTCCTCGGTCCAGTTTGGATTCCACAATTTATGGGCAGCATTGAAATGCTCCTTTCTACAGACATGTATCATGACTTCTTTCAATTCGAGGTGCGAAGGTACAAAAAATAAAAACATTCAGAGGATGGAATTTGGCCGAAAAACCAATGAGCCTGTCCATTGGGAGAAACCGAAACATGCCCTTTATTAATGGATGGTACGTATTTTCGGAGGTGAAACCAATCGAAAAGGCTTTAAACCAGCGCATCAATAGTCCGTTTTGAATCATTCTTCATAAGTCCTCGCTAGGTGTAGCTTATAATTACACCTTACTGTCAGGGAATTTGAAATTCCGGCATGAACGTTTGACAAAAGAAAGCAGCAAAGCAAATACATATATATCATTTTCAGGGACAATACGAGGAATAGCATCTAGTTTTCTTCACGTATCCCGAAAACCAAAATCTGTTTGAATTTACTCTTTTACCAACTTATGTGTCAACATTTCCCCGCCTGCACGGATCATCATCAGGTAAAGGCCTTTTGCCTGGTTGATTTCTAACTGATGGGAGATTTTCTGCCTGTCCTTCACCCTTTCAAAATGACTTACCAAAACCCCGGAACTGGAATAAAGTTCATAACTGACCGGACCCAAATAGGCGTTGTTGATAGTAACCGTAATCTTTCTATCCACCGGATTTGGCCCAATGGCGTAGCCGAGTCGGCTGAGGGTAGGTTCATTTTCCAAGCTGGAGATAACCACAGGTGCAGACAACCTGTTGCATGCATCATCGATCACGGCCACTTGATAGGACCCTCCGTCGTCGGCCATATACGACCTGGTCGTAGCTTCATCTATTTTGCCTCCGTTGCGGTACCATTGATACCTGTTTGCGGGAACGAGGGAAGTGAGTTGGGTACCATTGATTACGATCTGAGGTTGAGTCAGCGTATTGGGCACCACGGCAATAGACTGCTGGAACGTTCTCGTTCCACCTGGTCCCCTCACCGTCAATCCGATGTTGTATGTTCTGGAATTGTTGAATATGAAGGTAGGATCTTTTGCTGTAGACGTTCCCAGGTTGGCAAAGCTCCACAAATAGGAGGTTACAGCTCCTTCGGTAAGGTTGATGAATTCAGTCAGACCACCCGCACAACTGAATCTGACTTCAAAATTGGGGAAGAGTACATTGTCACAGGCGATATTGAGCCAATTTGCCGCATTCGTCAGACTTGCATTGGGTCCAAAGTTAATCACGGCATCTCCTATAAGATCAACGTTGCTGACAGAAACCTGCTGTGCGCAATATTTCCGATAAACGTCATGCACGATCCGGGCCTTACCTTCAGAGGAGATGGTCGTAGTACCTGACCCGGCTCCAAAAATTATATTTTCCAAAACAGCTAACTGTCCTGCGTCCTGAATACGGAGAGAAATGCCCCGGTTCATCTCCAACAGGTTGGTCTCCACCGATTCTTGGACCAATTGAATACCTCCGCCCAAAATCCGAATGGATTTACTTTTACCTATAGACCGAACGGACAAGGTGCCGCTATTAATTACTAATTGATTCATCTCCCCCTTACTGAGGTCTTCAAAAATCCCGTTGATGCCCGTGAAGTTCATTGAAAATTCAGGTCTCAAGGTGGACGATTCATCCACGGTAAAAGATTCGGTAAAGATAATTCGGTCCAGCCGTCCTCCCAGAGAGGAACTTCCCCTTACCCGAAGATTGGCCAAGGTAATAGTTGGTAGGTCCAGATTGACTGCGGCATCATCGAAAACAAGCGAACTGATGGTGGGTAAAGTAAGTATCCGCCAGCTGCCAGCATTTACATTCACATCCACATTGGCTAGGGTAACTTGGCCGAAATCCAGCACATTTTCATTCGTATTGGATGCTTCGAAAGCAAGGGTACCGTTGGTTATGCCTGTCACCGGATTGCTCGATCGCAAGCCGCTTTCCAACGTCAGCGTATTTCCATTTAAATTCAGGTTAAAAGGGCTGTTTCCAAAAATATTCAGGCTAAATGCCCGTGTATTTGCGGACAAATTTATCACACCTTGGGGAGTGGGTCGGTCGATAACTACCCGGGTTCCATCATTTGGCACCATGCCCGCGGCGGGACCATTGCTGCTCAGTGACCAGTTGGCGGGATTGTTCCAATTTGCATTTTGGCCTATCCAATAAAGGGTATTTACCTGCCCGTCCATAACACCGGCCGAAAAGACCAAACTAAATGGCTGTTGCGCATTTTGAAGGCTCCTCTTATGTGTTACCCGGATGGTGTACTGCTGCGCACTTGGTGCCTGAATTTCAATTTGTTCCACGTTATCCCTGAAATTATCCGTATTCCTTGCAGCTACCGCACTTACTCCACTGTTGGGGTTTAGCGACCAGGGAAAAAACACGGTACCATCTTCGGCAATTATCCGGATATCCAAGTCATTGACCAACAATGGAGTTCGGGGATTAAGTGAAGGGGAAGGTGGAGTTCCCGGTGGATCTGTCCAAGCTATAGTCACTTTGATTGGTTCTATTCCATCGGAGATAAAATCAAATTCATAATTCTGACCATTGTCCAGCACCAGTTCCCTTATGGCTTTGGATGATCCATTTTCGTCGATAATCATCCTTGCGGAGGCTTCCGCATCCAGCAAACCCCAGCCATATATATAGTCAGGCCCGGCATTCATTCCAGCTTCTTTAGAAGTTTGGATAGCGAGCGCTTTTAGCGTGGCAGACCGCATATACCTACCCGCATTTCGGTTTCGATACAACTCCTGCACCAACAGCAGGGCTCCTGTGACATTGGGTGCTGCCATGGATGTACCACTTAAGGTGGCATAGCTATCTCCCGCTCCATCATTGATTATGGCTGTGCTGAAAACATTGACGCCCATTGCCACCAGATCGGGCTTTATTCTTCCATCATCTATAGGTCCCCAACTTGAAAATGAGCTCATGATTACGGATTGAGGACCTGTGTAATTGGTAATTCCATTTACCGCCCCAATCGTGATGTTGTTTTTGGCTACTCCTTCGGGACCCATTGAATCTTCCGGACCATCTGCATCCCTAGTTCCATCACCGGTGTCATTCCTGTCATTTCCTGCTGCCCACACTACGGTATAATAGGGTTTGGCAAACGTGAGTTCATCTATTTGTCTGGTCCTGGTGGTATAAAAGCCAAATCGATAATCCTCTCTGGAACTGATACTTTCATTTCCAGACCAAGCCCAGCTGCCATTACTGTCTCTAAACCATCCTACGAGAATCCCATAGGAATGATTGGAAATCAAATGACCCGTAGGGTTCAAGTCCGGATCATAGGAATTTTGCATCATCTTGGAAACATCGGCATCCCAATTAAAGGCCCAGCCTGTAGCCGCCCGCGCCATTCCCCTGGCATTGGCATTGATTCCGCTTGCCAAAATGGTTCCGGTGACGTGAGTGGCATGATTACTGATTGTTTCCGTAGATCCGTCTATTTGGGTAACCCGACTGCCAAATTCCGCATGATTGGCCCTTGGCCTTGTCTGATCATAGATGCCCACGATCATTCCCTGCCCTTCCAAGCCCAAATTCAAACTACCCCCTGTCTGTAACGCCCTAGCACCATTGGTAATCGCAGCAGTGACATTGTGTGTCGTAAAATACACAGGATGATTATCATCGTCCAGATACTGAAACCTAGCGATGCGCTCTCCTTCGAGCTGTATGGTCATCGGAATACCCAGCCGCCTGCTAAGTTCAATTCTTTCATTGGGGCTTAGCGTGTACCTTTGTACATTTACACGTAACCGCTCAAATACCTCTCTTCTAATCTCCAACAAATCAGCCTCTCGGGATTTGACCACCTGAGCATAGGATGAGAGAGATATTACTAGGAATATGGCGCAGATGATCCCCTTTTTCATATTAATTACTTTTGTTCATTTCCCTTACCGGGGAACGATATTTACTTTCATTTGAATTCATAACTTTGCCGGAAAACAATTGTTAAGGAATTGGTGTCAAGATCGTTACGCCACTATCACTATCCTCCTCGGTACCGTTGTTCCATGAGATGCGAATGGTTCCATCCGTATTCACCCTTCCAGTCCCGTTAAATCCGGGACTTCCAAAGACTACGTCGGGCTGGTCAACGATGGTGATCACACCGCAGAGTTCTGTAAAAATGGCCGGGTTATCCTCTCCCTCGAATATTTGGGAATAAACTCCCCCGGTAATATCCGATATCCGATAGGTAAACGGCTCAATTTCCGTGATAACCACTTCCGAGTTAATCGTGCCGCCTGTTCCGGTGTTTACAGTTCTGTATCTGCCGGCAAGGTCTGAAGGACAAGCCAGCCTGATTTCCACAATCACGGTGTTATAATTGGCACTTATCTTGGTAGGCCCGGCATCCAAGATCCGTAGGATCAGGTCAGGGGTTTCATCAGCGGCCAGATTTCCGGTGAGTATTTCGATGGGTACCTCTATAAAACTGGTGTTTGGCGCAATAGTTACCTCCCTTGTAGGAAGTCTAAAATGAACCCCCAATACGGCTGTAGATGCCGGATCTACGCCTATGAGGACAGGGATGGGTTGACCCACATGAGCTCCTACGAGATTTACCCTGACGGTGGATTGATCCACCTGATTATTGGAGTTTTTGGTGACTATCCGGCGAATGGCACCATTTGGCCTTGACGCCTCGTCAAATTCAACTTCAAACCCCTCCCAAAGGATCGTATATCCTGACTCCTCCATACATGAAGTGTACACGGCCAGGGAAAGAAGTGGGATCAAGAATAATAATAGGGTAGATTTCATCTTCATCGCTTAATAACCTGGGTTCTGAACTAGCTTTTTATTGAGTTGAATTTGTTCCAAGGGCAGGTTGGAGAGGATTCTATAATCTGTGTATGGTACTACCAGAAAATTTCCATGCTTGGTGATATTCATCTCATTTCTCTTGAGATCAAAAAAACGATGGCCTTCCAAGACGAATTCCTGCCTGCGCTCCAACATGATCTTGTTGAACAGTGCCTGTCCGGAAACTAAATTGTCTATGGGACCAAGACCACGTTTGGATCTTAGGGCATTGATGTCCGCTCTGGCACCCGCTGGATTGGTTTGATAGCGGGCTTCCGCCCGAATTAAATATAATTCGGAGGCCCTTATGATCGGTAAATTTTCCAGAAAATCACCCTTGTACCCGGTCCATTTTCTACTGGCGTAGACAGGGCCATCTATCCCCTCTCGTGTAGTTTCCGCCCAACAATTCCTTCGTACATCCCCGGGTTCATAGGTCTCCATCAACTCATTGGATGCCCCCAATATAAACTGGGCGGCGGGGTCGGTATTGGATGTGAGTGAGTTAAGGGAATTATTTACCCCATCTACCGAATTCCAGTCTATCAGCCGAATCTCAAGTTCAAATAAAGATTCGGGATGTGGCGCTCTGGAAAAGCCCTGCACATAATTTCCCGGCTCGACTAGTCCATCTCCATTGCTTCTCAATCCCTGTAAGTTCATGGCAGAAGTGGCAGCTGCTGCAGCATCATCCATTCTACCCCAATACAAGTAGAGCCTGGCCAACAAAGTCAAAGCCGCACCTCTATTTGCATAGTAAACTCCCTCAGATGCAATCGGAACGGGAGCTGTTAGAAGCAGCGATGCTTGAAGATCAATTTCTATTTGCTGATACACCTCTAGGACCGTGGATCTTTCCCGAAAGTCAGCATCCGAAGCCACCAAGGTGGGCGTCAGCCTAAGAATGGGGCCAAGGTTGAATCCATTTACTTCCCTGTCAGGTTCATATCCATAAACCCTGCACAAATCAAAATAAAATAAAGCCCGCATAAAATGGGCATCGCCTTTAATAAAATCCTTGGCGGCTTGATCTCCTTTCACATCTGCTCCATCAATACCCGCAAGAATTAAGTTGGCGTCGTTGATAGCTCCGTAAACCACCCCATTCCACAAATCGATATGATCACGGTCCGCATTGGCCTCCTCTCCCTGATACCTTCCTGAGTTCGCCACAAGCCTGAGGTTATCCGCTAAAATATCAGGCGCTATCATCATTTGTTGGCCATAATACCTGAAATTGTTGGCTGAGCGATACATGGAGTTTGCCACGGCCTGATAGCCGGACACATTGTTGAGTGCCACCTCCGGGGTAAGGCTCTGCCTGGGATTGGTCTCCAGATCCGTACAGGATATCCCCAACAATGAAATAAAAATTGTCGATATTATGCGTATTGATTTCATTTCCATGATTGATCAAAAGTTCAAGTTTAAGCCAGCGGTGATTTGGCGGGAATTGGGATAGGCCCCATAGGTACTGGAACCAGTGGAATTTACTTCCGGATCCAGTCCGTTATATTTGGTCAGCGTCCACAGGTTTATTCCCTGAACAAACACCTTTGCCTGTTCTATTCCTACCTTTTTTAGTAAAGCCACAGGTACATTGTAGTTCAATGTAACCTGTTTCAACCGGACATAACTGGCATCAGAAATTTGCTTGTTGGAAAATTGCTGGTACCCGGAATGACCCGGTACCCTTCCGCCCTCATAGGGCTTAGGTGTATTGGTAATGTCGCCAGGCCGCCTCCAAAAAAAAATCTGATCTACGGTCTGGTTATCCTGTCCTATGGATCCTGCTTGTGCCAGGTTGTACAAGTCTTGGTTGAATTCCAAATTACCATATTGGTACTGAAAAAACACCTCCAAAGAAAATGGTCCATAGATCAACGTATTGGATAATCCCCCAAAATTCCATGGCAGCCTGCTACCGAGGTATTTTTGATCATCGTCTGCGACCAAATAGGTGTATTCTCCATTTTCATCATAGTACATGGGAGACCCGTTGGCAGGGTTAATCCCGGCAAAATCATAGCCGTAGTGAAACTCAATTGGTTTGCCTACGATCAGGTCATTCCCAATCCTATCCAAGCCATCATAGAGTTCCAGCAATTCATTGGAAAATATAGAAATGTTAAATCCTGTATTCCACCTGAATTTCCCAAATACTATATTGGTCGTCTGAAGATCGAAATCAATGCCCTGATTCCTAAGTTTACCGGTATTTCTGGTAATGTCTCCAAAGCCAGAGTCAATGGGGAGGCGAGTTTCGAACAGTAATTTTTCGGTATCTTTTCTCCAGACATCCACGGTGGCATTTATGCGTCCATTAAAAAAAGCACCGTCAACGCCGAAGTTGATGGAACCAACTTCTTCCCAGGTGAGCAAATCATTTCCCAACTGGCTAAACCGCAGGGCTCCCTGCCCCAAATATTGACCCAAAGTCCCAATCAAAGTGCGGGATACAAAGTTCCCGATTTCGGAATTGCCTGTAATGCCATAAGATGCCCTCAGCCTCAGGTTGTCCACCCAAAGCGCATTTTCCATAAATCGCTCAGAAGATATTCTCCATCCCGCCGATACCGCTCCAAATGTCCCCCACCTGTTCTGATCCCCAAAACGTGAGGAACCATCCCTTCTAACGGTTAAGTCAAAGGTATATTTATCATCAAAGTCGTATTTGGCTTGTGTGAAAAAACCACTTCTTCTGTATTCGGTGTATGAACCGTTTACCGCAAAAGGTACAGCGGCGTTTTGAAGATACCGCAACACTGGATTCGGAAAACCTCTACCCGTTGCTGAATTGGATTCAAAAGTTTCGGCTTTGTATTCGTATCCCAAAATACCCGAAATGGTATGAACCTTGTTGAATTTTTTGTTGATGTTAAAATTGCCGTTGGTATTGGTATTTAATATCCTTCGATCTGCAAAAAAGGAAGATCCTCCATAGGCAGAGAAGGCCGGAATGGTAGAGGGCCTATTGTTTTCATCCCTCGTGTCGGAAAAGTCAACGCCTCCAAACCCCGTGAATGCCAACCATGGCAAAATTTGGTAATTCATCTGTAGGTTGGAAACAGACTGGTAGGTAGTACCTCTTCTCAACTCTTGGTTGACACCTTGAACAATATTATACCCAAAGAGGTGCTCAGTCGGATATATGGCAAATGTCCCGTCTTCATTGTAAATGGGGACATTGGGCCGGGATACATATCCCGCCACAAATGGACTGTTTACAAAGTTACCCCTGTCAATGGATCCGTTGGTGATTTGCTGGGAAAGTGAAATATTGGCATTGATTGAAAGGCGTTCACTTGCCCGGTGAGATAGATTCATCCTTCCGGTCGATCTGGAATAATCGGACATGATAATCTGACCTTCCTGGTAGTTGTGTGATCCCGAAATAAAAAACTGGGTTCGCTCATCCCCTCCCGATATGGATAAGTCATAGATACGCAACCTGCCATCTCTGAACAGTTCCCCGATCCAATCCGAGTTTTCAAGTTCACGGTCACCCGGGCTTCCAAAGATTTGCCCTGCATCCGCTGGATTCAAGCCCGCGTTGATGTAGGCTTGACGTTTTACGGATGCAAGTTGGTTGGCATCCATGACATCATAAAATGCAATAGGCTGCACGATGCCTTCTTGGACGCTAAGTCGGACATTTGTTTTTCCCTGTTTTCCCCGTTTGGTAGTAATCAGCACTACCCCGTTGGACGCTTGGGCACCGTATATGGAAGCCGCGGCCGCATCTTTAAAAACTTCTATGGATTCTATGTCGCTGGGATTGATTGATGCCAAGGCATTTTGAGACCCCTGCCCCGATAGATCACCGCCTGCGAGCTGAACCCCGTCGACAATGTAAAGCGGTTCAGTACCCGCATTGATTGAACCCACTCCTCTGATTCGCACAGTCAAGGCGCCACCAGGCTGACCGGAGCTGGAGGTGACCTGCACCCCTGCAACCCTACCCTGCATGGCACGGTCAAATGACTGCATGGGTAAATCCTGAAAAATCTCACCTCTGACAGAAGATATAGCTCCAGTAACCTCTCGCCTTGACTGGTCTCCGTACGCGGTCACCACTACTTCGGAAAGTGAAGTAAGCTCTGGCACCATGGAAACATCAATCGACGTCTGATTCGCAACTGCTATTTCTTGGCTTTGAAGTCCTACAAACCTAAATATCAATATATTTCTGTCGGCAGGTATAGAAATTTCATATCGGCCATCCAAATCGGAAATAGTCCCTTGCGTAGTACCCCTGATAACTACGGTGACTCCCGGTATTGGCCCCCCGTCCTCAGAAGAGGTCACTATTCCCCGTACGATCCTGCTTTGCGAAAAACCAAGGGAGTAAGCTGATAGAATGATTAGCACTGCCAGTAAAGCTGTCCTCATAGATATCCATTAAATCGGTTAAATTCATCTAAATATATTAAATTAAACCCCATATATAGTCGGTTTTATTTCTTTTGTTTCCCAGTGGGCTTTTGTACCTATTATCCCTTCAACGCCAGCGACGCTGGATGAAAGAAATTTAAGTACCACATTAAACGACAAGGTCAATTAAACCAAATGTTTTTGTGGTTTTTTCAAATCATTTTAAAATTAACGCTATAATAACGATACAGTTTAAATTTATTTATGCGAACCCGGAAAAAAATAAGCATGGACTTGCTACTTACTTAAAGAACCATTCCATGTTATGGATAAAACCTATTTGATAATCACTTCTATTCTACGGTTGAAAGAACGGTTTATTTCGGAATCATTTGGTTTGAGCGGCTTTGTATCTCCTTTTCCCAAGGTTTCCATTCTTTCTGGAGGTATGCCAAGAGCCACTAAAAAGTGTTTGACGCTTTCCGCTCTCCTCAAGCTTAAGGCGGCATTATAGGCCGTATTTCCGATATTATCCGTATGCCCTTCCACTTGAATAATCACCTGTGGATGTTGTAATAGAAAATTGGCTAATCGGTTTAATGAACTTTCGGATTCTTCCTTTAACGCTGACTTGTCAGTATCAAAATAGACATTTTCAAAAACAAAATTCTTTCCACTTTCAATGGGATCCAATTCTATCTGGATGTTGCTTCGGTTTTTGAGACTATCCCGGTCGACATTATAAATCTTCGGTATAAAGCCCTTTTTCTCCACATAAAGTCCCGTTTGAGATTTATCTGGATACAACATAAGAAATTCTCCCGACTTACCATCTGACACGAACTCATACATGGTGCTGTCGTTGGCGAGGTTTACCAAAGAAAGCCGGGCATCAATGGGGTCGCCCGTTTTTTTGTCCAACACCCTGCCCTCAGAGACAATTAATTTTTTCCCCAAATCAATTTCTTTGGGAAAATTAAAGCGGTACAAAAATGAACTGTCAGCCTTGCCATCTCGATAGGAGTTTTCTGTGTAATAGGCATAATCTTCTTGGGCGGTGATAAATAGCGCCAGTTGATCTTTCTGATCATTGATCGGGTAACCCAGATTGATAGATGGACCGAACGCTCCCATTTCAAAATTGGACATAAAGAGATCCTTTCCCCCAAAGCCCAAGTGACCGTCAGAAGCAAAAAACAACACTTCGTTGTTGAAGAAAATAAATGGAGACACCTCGTCCTTGGAGGTATTTACATGAGGGCCTAAGTTTTTCGCCTCTGACCAAGTGCCTTCTTCTGTACGTTCGCTGAACCAAATATCATTCCCTCCATATCCTTCCCTGCGGTTGGAGGAAAAGAAGAGCACCCTGCCATCAGCCGAAAGAGACGGTTGAGAATCCCAAAACCTGGAATTGACATTTTTTCCCATATTTGAGGCTCTTTGCCATTTGCCGTTTACTTTTTGGGTAATATACAAGTCACAGCTCCCAAAGGTGTCGGGGGTGTCACAGGAAGTAAAAATCAAAATGTTGCCGTCCGCAGAGATGGTGCAAGTTCCTTCATTGTAGGAAGTATTGATGGTTTGGGATATGGGCTGTGGGGCTGTCCATTTGTTGTCCTCCCAATACGACACAAAAATATCCTCGTGCTCGAAATTTTTCAATCCGTCTCTTTTGGTGAAAAGGATCTTTTTGCTGTCAGCAGTAAGTACGGGAAAATATTGGAGTTGGAAGGTATTCAAGGGCTCGGGTAATTTTTCCTTGATAATGTCTTTTTGATTTGCGATTTCAAACGCAATGAAATCCAGCCGTTTTTTTTGTTGCAGATAATTGTCGGATTGGAGAAATATATCGTCTAAAAATTCCTCACTTTTTCTGAATTTTGCGATTGCCTGTTCAAACTCTCCCACTTCGACCAACAATTGTGAAATCAGCCAACCAAATCTTCCCTTGAATATGTTTTGGTCTTTAATCCGACGTTCCCCTCTTTCTGCTACCCGAAGAGCCTCTGAGGGATTGCCCATGGCCAATAAAACTTGGGCATGCCTCAAATACGCTTCAAAAAAGTCGTGGCTTCTTTCGTAAGCAGCCTGATAGCTTCCCATGGCTTCCGGCCATTGTTTCCGGGAAGAATACTGTTCGCCTTCTTCATAAGATTTGATGGCTCGGCGATCTATAATGGAATATTCCTGTGCGGCAAGGGGCAGCATGGGAAGTAAAAAACAAATCCAAAACAGATAACGGGGCATAGCAGGGTACTAGGGGATTTCCATAAACTTATGCGTCTGAAGGGAAATTTGCCAGACTGGGTGATTTTTGGCATAAGTTATGATTTTTTCCAATAAAACCGAAGATTTTGACCATTCTGGTTGCAAGAGTTTTACACAGTCGGGAGCTACCATAGCTGCGTGCTGTTCCGCAAAATCAAAATCACTTGGGTGAAAAACTATTACTTTCAGCTCATTGGCCTGCACATAGATCGACGGATGGGGTTTTTTGAATTTTTTTGGAGAGAAACAAACCCAATCGAAGGTGCCCGAGTAGGGATGCGCCCCCGAGGTTTCCATGTTGATGGTAAACCCACTTTCCTTTAGAAGTTTCGTCAGCGGTCCCATCTCATACATTAAAGGCTCACCTCCCGTGATCACTACTAGGCGGCCCGGATAGATCAGCGCGCCTGCCACGATTTCCTCAATGGACACCACCGGCCATTTTCCTGCCTCCCAGGATTCTTTCACATCGCACCACACACATCCTACATCACAGCCACCAAGCCGTATAAAATAAGCCGCATGCCCCGAAAAGGTGCCTTCCCCCTGTATGGTATAAAATGCCTCCATCAATGGAAGCATCATTCCTTTGGCTACCGCCTCTTTCTTTTCCATCAAATTTTTGATAAAGCGGGTGATTGAACCGCTGGTATAACAGATATTTAACAATTTCCCTACGGATATATTTTCTTTTCAGCGGCCAAAAGCGTGTTGTACAGCAAAGCGGCTATGGTCATCGGCCCCACACCACCTGGCACGGGTGTAATCGCCGAAGCGATTGGTTCCACTTCATCAAATTTCACATCTCCTATCAACCGGTATCCACTCTTTCTGGAAGCATCCTCGATTCGGTGTATGCCCACATCGATCACAACGGCTCCCGGCTTTACCATTTCTGCCGTGACAAATTCCGGCTTGCCCAACGCCACTATCAAAATATCCGCTGATTTGGCCACTTCACCAAGGTTTTTGGTCCGGCTGTGGGTAATGGTCACCGTGCAGTTGCCTGGATTGTCATTGCGCGCCATCAATATACTCATGGGTGAGCCGACAATATGGCTTCTTCCGATCACTACGCAGTGCTTCCCACTGGTCTCTATCTGGTACCTTTTCAGCAATTCCAATATGCCAAAGGGAGTAGCTGAAATATAAGTTGGCCAGTTTAAAGCCATTCTACCCACATTGGAAGGGGTAAAGCCGTCCACATCTTTTTCCGGAAGGATTTTGGCGGTCACTTTTTCCACGGAAATGTGTTTTGGCAATGGCAACTGGACAATCAGTCCATCTATATCCGCATTTTCATTGACTCTTTGGATTTCCCCTAGCAAATCGGCCTCTGAAACGGTGTCCTTTAACATCACAAGCGTAGATTGAAATCCAACTTTTTCACAGGCCTTTACCTTCGCTCCCACATAGGTCTGACTTGCCCCATTGTTACCAACCAAGATAGCAGCCAAGTGGGGGATTTTTCCTCCTTGCGCTTTGATTTCGGCTACACGGGAAGCAATCTCATCCTTTATCTCCTCTGAAGTTATTTTTCCGTCGATTCGTACAGCCATTGTCAATGCATTATGTTGGTTGATAATTGTGGGAAACAGTCCTTAATTGCGCTTTATTGAACTGTTGTATACTGGTTTTAAAGAGTAAAATTCTAATATATCAAGGAGATAGAACTGGCCGACTGAGTGGTTTTGAGCAGTAGATCTACCGCCTACTCAAGCACAAAAGATAACTTGGTGGAATGGAACTGTTTTTTTGTTGTAAAACGCTATTTGATACGAATTTTTTTTCCAAGCATTGAATATTAAATTTCAAGAAAATAATGAACGGCCAATAACCTTAGACCCTCAAATTATACATCAATCAAGTTTCAATACAGCCATAAAGGCTTCTTGGGGAACTTCCACATTCCCTACCTGACGCATTCGCTTTTTCCCTTTTTTCTGTTTTTCCAATAGTTTCCTTTTTCGGGAAATATCTCCTCCATAGCATTTTGCCAGCACATTTTTCCGGAGTGCTTTTACGGTTTCCCTAGCGATAATTTTAGCACCGATGGCGGCCTGGATGGCAATCTCAAACATTTGCCTCGGAACCAATTCTTTCAGTTTTTCGCAGAGTCTCTTGCCCCATTCGTACGCTTTGTCACGGTGCACGATGGCTGATAAAGCATCGATAGGTTCGCCGTTTAGCATGACGTCCAGCCGGACCATGTTTGAGGCCCTAAAACCTATGAGCTCATAATCCAAGGAAGCATATCCCCTGGAAATGGTTTTGAGCTTGTCAAAGAAATCAAAGACGATCTCCACCAAGGGCATCTCGAAACTAAGCTCCACACGCTCTGCGGTAAGGTAAACTTGGTTTTTTATTTGGCCCCGCTTGTCCATACAAAGTTGAATAACCGGACCAACGTATTCTGCGGCAGTGATGATAGATACTTTGACAAAGGGCTCTTCTATATGTTTGAAAAGAGTCGGATCCGGCATGTCAGAAGGGGCGTTGACGATTTTATACTGGTCGTTGTTCATCAAGGCCCGGAATTGTACCGAAGGAACCGTGGTAATGACGGTCATGTCAAATTCCCTTTCCAGGCGCTCCTGAATGATTTCCATGTGGAGCATGCCTAAAAAGCCGCACCTAAACCCAAACCCCAAGGCGGCCGATGTTTCCGGTTCCCAGACTAGGGAAGCATCATTCAGCTGGAGTTTCTCCATGGAGGCTCTCAACTCTTCAAAATCTGTGGTCTCTACGGGATAAATCCCGGCAAAAACCATGGGTTTTACATTTTCAAATCCCTGAATGGTGGCCGGGCAGGGCCTTTTCACATGCGTGATGGTATCACCTACCTTTACTTCCTTAGCCACCTTGATCCCCGATATCAGATACCCCACATTACCGGCTCTCATGGTCTGCTGTGGCTTTTGCTGTATGCCCAATATGCCGATTTCGTCTGCCTCGTATTCTATGCCCGTGTTGACAAATTTGATTTTGTCACCTTTGTTGATTGTCCCGTTGAAAATCCGGAAAATTACCTCCACTCCTCTGAATGGATTGTAAACCGAGTCAAATATCATGGCCTGAAGGGGGGCTTCCTCATCTCCTTTTGGAGAAGGGATTTTTTCTATGACGGCATTGAGTATGTCTTCTATGCCCAAGCCCTCCTTTCCAGAAGCCAGGATAATATCACCCCTATCACATCCGATCAAGTCCATGACCTCTTCGGCCACTAACTCAGGCTGTGCGCCGGGAAGGTCAATTTTATTCAAGACCGGAATAATTTCCAAATCCTGTCCAATAGCAAGATATAAATTTGAAATGGTCTGTGCCTCAATGCCCTGGGAAGCATCTACTATAAGTAGAGCTCCCTCACAGGCGGCTATTGACCGGGAAACTTCGTACGAAAAATCAACGTGACCAGGGGTGTCAATCAGATTCAGGGTGTATTCTTCCCCTTTATACGTGTATTTCATCTGGATGGCATGCGACTTGATCGTAATGCCTCTCTCCCGCTCCAGGTCCATATTATCCAACAGCTGATCCTGCATTTCCCTGTCGGTTACTGTGTTGGTAAACTGTAGGAGACGATCAGCCAGGGTGCTTTTCCCATGATCAATGTGGGCGATAATACAGAAATTTCTTATTTTTTGCATGTTCATACTGGGTGCAAAAATAGTAAATAGTTAGGGTTTTAATATTATTTGGTACTTTTAATTCTTGAAGCCAAGAGGATGTTATCTTCCTGAATTCGTTTTAGGTGAAACCTAAATCAACCTGTGTTGTTTTGAGATTGTTATTTATCAAAAAGAATAGCTGCATGAAATCCCATAAGCCGCTTTACGTTATTTTGTTGTTAATCTTTAGCATGATCCTACTCGGATCCAAGTCCTGGCCGGATGACAAGCTTGCCAGCACCGTGGCCATCAATCCAAATAGAACGCTTGGTTGGGAAGATTTTAAGGTGGTAAAAGTAATCCAGGGCAAATCGTCCATCAACGCTATCTGTCTGAGCACTTGTGAGGTGGAAATTGTCAAGGTAACTCCAAGAGGCACCCATGTAAGTCTAGCGGTCAAAGCCGTTATACAGCACCAAAAAAATCTGTCCCAAGTTACGGAAAGTTTTTTGGCCAACAACGATGCCGCTACAAAGGCACAGGTCCTCCACCACGAAAATGGTCATTTTGTCATTGCGCAGCTCATCGGCCACCGAATCGTAAAAGATGTGGGGGGATATGATTTTGATCCAAAAAACTACAAAGCGCAGCTGAATCAGATTATCAAGACCCATTTTCGGTCCTGGAAGCAGATGGACCAGCTCTACGATTTGGAAAGTACCAATCCCCGGAACCTTGCTATGCAGAAA
This sequence comes from Cytophagales bacterium, assembly GCA_038209145.1. Classification (GTDB taxonomy): domain Bacteria; phylum Bacteroidota; class Bacteroidia; order Cytophagales; family Cyclobacteriaceae; genus Lunatibacter. The sequence continues at coordinate 29,140 of JBBQXZ010000011.1, forward strand.
AAATGGGATGACTATTTCAAGAAGGAACTCAGCAAATTCAACCCAACTACGCACTGACTGAACACGCTCATGCAACGACTAGCTTTAAAGAAGAAAAAGGAAAACATTGCCGAATACATCGTTTATATGTACCAAATGGAAGACTTGATCCGCGCTTATCAGTTCAACATGGCCGACATCAATCAATATGTCATTGCTCATTATCCGATTACGTCTGAGGAGAAAGGTGAGGTTTTCGATTGGCTTGCGGAGTTGGCTGAAAAGATGAAATCAGAAAACATCCATCACAAAGGACACCTGAATGAAGTTCAGGAAAAAGTGGATGATCTTGCCAATCTTCATTGGGGTCTTTTAAAATCAGATCGAGACTACTTTGAGATTTACAATGCGGCCAAGCCTCACATAATTGGGTTGGTCATGGAAGCGGGAAATGAGAATCCCGGCCATGAAATCCAACTTTGTCTCAACGGTATCTACGGGCTGCTGCTCAGTCGGCTCCATGGCCGAAAGGTACCGGAGGACATGATAAAAGCCACAGATAGCTTCGGCGCAGTAGCCAGATATCTGACGGAAGCATACCATAAGGAGCTTGAAGGTAAAAATTAATTTTCACCCTTCCATCAATTCATAAATGCTGGTATAGCATTTATTTTCGTCCACGTAATCCATAAATTCACGATAGAAAGGATGCACACACAGGGTGGCACTGTCCCCAACCACAATCAATTTTCGCTTGGCGCGGGTCAGGGCCACATTCATTCTTCGGGTATCGGATAAAAAACCTATTTCGCCCCTGGCATTACTGCGTACCAAGCTGATCAATATCAGGTCCCGTTCCTGTCCCTGAAATCCATCAATCGTATCGATGGTTATCCTTTCCCTCATCGATTTTATTTTCAAGTAGTCGTCTTCGTCCCGCACCAAGGTTTTTAAAAGTTCAACTTGGCCTCTGTAAGGCGATATCAAGCCTATATTCCAATTATTTACCTCAAAGACCCCACTTCCAATCCGTTTTAGCAGGGAATTCATAACTCCCAAAGCAAAGCGTGCTTCGTCATTATTTTGGGTACTACCTGTTTCCTTATCCGTAAAGTCGGCGTACCCACTGCCTGCCGTATCGATAAAGGTAAGGATAGGTTCTTCCGTTCCTAATCTATGGGAAGCTGTGACTGGTGCTGCTCTGAGCCGATTTTCATAGAATATCTTGCTGGAAAACCCCATGATGAGTTCGGGCATGCGGTACTGGGTTACCAGCATTCTGGCACTTTGCGGCTGTCTGGCGATGACTTTTTCAAAGAGGGTTTGGCGAAGTCCAGCAGCTCCTGCTTCAAAGGACTTTATGGTCGGCGGAAGCTGGCAGTGATCTCCGGCCATTACGACTTTCTCTGCTGACAAGATAGGGATCCAGGTGGCGGGTTCCAGCCCCTGTGCCGCCTCGTCCATGAAAACCACCGGAAACTTCATGCCTCTCAACGCCTGAGAACCCGCACCTGAAAAGGTACACGCAAATACCTGGGTTTGCTGAAAAATATCAAAGCGAATATAGTCCTCCAACTGATCTATCTCCCGCCTTGTCTGACTCACTTGATCATAGAGATATTGCCGCTGTGTCCGCTCCTGGTGTCCAAAATTTCGCTTGAATTGTTTCGCTTTTCGCCTCAATTCCATTACTTCCTTTTTGAGTTTCTTCAGGTCCTTGTAGCTCCCATGTTGGGAAATCTTGGCATCCAGCGTCTGGTTGAGAATGTCATCATCAACCCGGGCGGGATGGCCGATACGGAGTGTGGCTATTCCTTTTTGCACCAACTTTTCTACCAGTAGATCCACGGCCGCATTACTTGGGGCACAGACCAGCACCTGATGCGTCCGCTTCAACGTTTCACGGATAGCCGCTACCAAGGTGGTCGTCTTACCCGTGCCGGGAGGCCCATGAATGATGGCAACGTCTTTTGCGGCACATACGAGCTGGACTGCCTCATGTTGGCTATCATTCAGCCAATTTATATCCAGATCCAACTTTATGGGTAGTGTACCGGGAAGTATTTCTCCCAACAAGACCTCCTTAAGGATAGACAAGCGACCCTGATTAGCTTTGATCACGTCATCCATAGCCGCATCCATCTGCCTGTAGGTGTTTTCATCAAAAAGCAGGTCGACACCAAGTTTCCCAGATTCAAGCCATTCCGGGGCATTTTCCACGCCAAGCGTCATCATAAGCTTATTGCCCCTTACATAATTGACAACTCCACTGACCCGATCTTTGGAGGGATCATTGTCATGGGTGTTGGAAAAAAGGGAAACGGATTTCCCCGATTGAAATCCATGTGAAGTAGGGGGAGCTGCATGGGTAACCTCTACCAAAATTTTATCTGCCAAGCCAGTTCTCGTTTTGGAAACCGTGACCGGATACCAACAAATGCCATCTGCTTTCCTTTCGGCTAGAGAGCGACCAAATGTCTTCCGCTTGAATTGCTCCAAGTCCTCCTTCCATTCCGTTCTTAAAAGTTTTTTAATTAATTTTAATTCTTCCTGTATATTTGCCATGTCAATTCTATTACCCCGAAACAATGATACTTGTTTTCGAAAAAATAAACGAAGTCCACTGAGTGAATTTTCTCGCCCACGCATATTTGTCGTTTCACCAACCAAAAATCCTGGTAGGAAATTTCATCGGAGACTTCGTCAAAGGTAACTTAGATATCCAATTTGAAAGGGAAATAATTCAGGGGATTTTACTCCACAGAGAAATTGACCAATTTACGGATTCTCATCCGGTGGTAAAAGAATCCCAGTTACTTCTGAAACCGGTATTTCTCAGATATTCTTCGGTGATCACAGACATGTTTTATGATTATTTTCTTGCCTTAAACTGGCCCACCTATCACGTTGATTCCCTGGAAAAATTTTCCCAAGAGGTGTATGAAATCATGGGCGATCATCTACCGCTGTTGCCCGTTAAATTCAAAAACACCTTAAAATACATGCAAAGGGAAAACTGGCTGGTGACTTACGGAACAAAAGCCGGAATCCACCGGGCACTTACTGGCATCTCCTACCGGACCACTTTTAAATCCAACTTGGAAAACGCAACTTCCCACCTTATGCTCCATCACGACAAATTTCAAATGTACTTTGATGACTTTTTCCCCGAACTGATCGTTTTTTCCCAAGAAATGTTAACGAAAATTCAACAAGAGGATGATCCAAAGTAAACCAAAAACCAACACATATATTTCCCTGGGTTTGGTCATACTCGTATTGATGATAGGCTTAGGATACCTCCTTACTGATTTTTATCAGGGAGCCTCGTTTGGGTTGTTGTTTTACCTCATCAGTTGCACCTTGCTGACGGTAGTTATTTTGTTGATTTTGGTGAAAATGATGGCCGGTTACAAATTCATTGCTGCGGGAAATGATCGGATTGACATCCGAATGCCACTAAAAGGACTGAAAAAATCTTATTCCCTTGATCAGGTTCTTGGATGGCAGGAGGAAAAAGTGATGGCCAACAAACGTGAATTCAAACAACTAAGCTTGGTGTTTTCCGACAAGACGTCCTTCAGCATCAGTAATCACGAGCATCTCTCTTATGGGGAGTTGGTTAAATATTTAACGAAGAAAATCCCTAAAAAAAGGTTAAAAACCTAAGTGATCTCCAAGAAGAAATCGCTCATACTTTTGCTCAATTCTATTCCTAATGCTTCCAATTGTGGGTGTCTATGTTTTCGAGGCAGGCTTTGAGTAAATCTATGCTGGCTGCAATGTCAGCCTTGTGGGCCATCTCAATCACCTGGTGAAGGTGTCTGGTTGGAATGGAAATGGCTCCCGCAATGGCTCCCTGTTTACCGTTTCGCTGCACTCCCGCGGTATCTGTTCCTCCGGCGGTCAAGATTTCAGGCTGCCACTTGATTCCCTTTCCTTCGGCAGTTTGTTTCATAAAAGCTACCATCCGGTAATCACATATGGCTGAGGCATCCATGATTTTGATTGCGGTACCCTTGCCCAGTTGGGTGATTTTTTCATGGGCAGCAGCTCCAGGCACATCGTAGGCAATGGTGGTATCCAGTGCAATGCCAAAATCAGGATTAATAAGGTGAGCGGATACATTTGCTCCACGCAGACCTACTTCTTCCTGCACCGTAAAAGTTGCATAGACGTCATAGGCCGGAACTTCCAATTTCCTGAGGGTTTCCAATAAAATAAATACGGCCACACGGTTGTCGATGGACTTACCGTTGACACAGTCTCCCATTTCTATAAATTCCCGCTCACGGGTGATGGGATCCCCGACTTGGATAAATTTCTCCACCTCTGACTTCTCCATGCCCAAGTCGATGAAGTAATCTGTGATCTTTGCCACCTTTTGCCGTTCTTCGGTACTCATTACGTGGATCGGTTTGCTACCCATGACTCCTATCAGGTCCTTTTTGCCATGGACGATGACCCGCTGGGCAGTGAGCGTCTTGGGATCAAAACCGCCCAGCGTATGAAAGCGCAAAAATCCGTTTTCATCGATATGCGTGACGATAAACCCAATTTCATCCATGTGGGCAGCTACCATCACCCGTTTGTTTTCAGGGTTTCTTTTGCCATGCTTGATGGCAATGACATTGCCCATGTTATCCACTTCCACGGAATCCACCAAAGGAGTTACTTCCTTAAGTATAAAATCCCTGACCTGCTTTTCAAACCCCGGTGCTCCAGGTATGTCGCAGATGGTTTTTAATAACGATACATCAATACTCATCTACTAGTTGTTTATTCTTGGGAATCCCTTCAAAGGGTGACAATGATGGCAGCACACCCGCTGACATGCAAAAAAAATAAACAGAAATGGGGCTAATAAGCGCGCACGCCTTTTCCTTCCATGTAATTCACAAATGCATGGTTTACCACACGCATGCCACCCTTGGTAGGGAAATTACCAGTAAAATACCAGTCACCCAAATGCTCCGGGCAAGCTAAATTTAAATTGGCAACGGTTTGGTATACCACCGTCACTTTAGCGGTAATGTGCTGGGAGGTGATAATTTGGGCGATTTTATCCGAAATTTCCTGGTCGGAAAATCCCGCATAAATTTCTTTGACAAAATTCTCATCCGCATCGGGATAAGCAAGGCATTTGTCATAGACCCGCTCCATCAGGTCCGATTGTCCCCTGTCGGACAACAAAGCGGCCACCGCCCTGAAAGCTATAAATTCTTTCATTTTCGACATATCTATGCCGTAGCAATCAGGAAAACGGATCTGTGGCGCGGAAGATACAATGATGATACGCTTTGGCCGCAACTTGTCCAGGGTCGTCAAAATACTCTTTTCCAACGTAGTTCCCCGCACGATGCTGTCATCAATTACCACGATGGTATCCACCCCGGGGCGGATAACTTCATAGGTGGTGTCATACACGTTGGACACCATGATGTCCCGGTCGCTGTCGTTGGTGATAAACGTTCGGAGCTTTACGTCCTTGCTTACCAACTTTTCGACGCGTGGCCTGAAATTCAACAGTTCTTCCAAATCACCCAGATGCGGCTTCCCGTCAATCAGGACTTCACGGCGCTTGGCACTCAGGTAATCTTCCAGCCCCTCGATCATCCCGTAAAAAGATGTTTCTGCCGTATTGGGGATGTAGGAAAAGACGGTGTTTTTTATGTCAAAATCAATGGCCTTGAGAATCTGCGGAACCAGTGCCCTACCCAGGTTTTTTCTTTCCCGGTAAATATCCGGATCGGTTCCGCGGGAAAAATAGATCCGCTCAAAGCTGCAAGATTTCTTCTCTTTGGGAGATATAATTTCATATTCCCCATATGATCCGTCTTTGTTTATCACAAGTGCGTGGCCTGGCTTAATTTCCTTGATGGCACTGTACTCAATATCAAAGGCAGATTTGATCGGTGGTTTTTCAGAAGCTACGACAACGATCTCGTCGTCGGCATAATAATAGGCCGGTCGTATCCCAATGGGATCACGAACTACAAAACTGGAACCATTGCCGATCAATCCCGCCATGGCGTAGCCGCCGTCAAAATCCCTGCAGCTCCGTCTCAAGATCCTCGCTACATCCAACTCCTGTTCGATGACTTCGGTGATATCCTGATTGCTGATTCCTTTGTATTTGTCGAATAACCGTTGATTTTCCTCATCCAAAAAGTGGCCTATCTTTTCCATCACCGTAACGGTGTCGGTTTTTTCTTTGGGGTGCTGTCCCAGCTCCACGAGAATATCAAAAAGTTCCTCCACATTGGTCATGTTAAAATTTCCCGCCATGACCAGATTTCTACTCCGCCAGTTGTTTTGCTTCAAAAAAGGATGGCAGGTTTCGATGCTGTTCTCCCCGTGGGTACCATACCTCAAATGCCCAAGCCAAACTTCTCCGCTGAAAGCTATGTTTTCTTTGATCCATTCTGCATCCAAAAGGTCTGATTCCGAACCGATTTTTTTGGCCTTCTTGAATTTCTTGGAAATCTTCTGAAAAATACCTGTGACAGCGTCTGACTCAATGGAACGGTACCTGCTAATATACCGGGTACCCGGTGAGGTGTTAATTTTGATATTTGCAACGCCTGCCCCGTCCTGTCCCCTGTTGATCTGCTTTTGCATCAAGACATACAGTCGGTTTGCGGCATAGAGCGGAGTTTTGTACTTGTCAATGTAATATTGAAGGGGTTTCCTGAGCCTGATCATGGCTATACCGCACTCATGTTTGATCTGATCACTCATAGCTTTGGCCTGAAGTAAATATGATACAAAGGTAATCCTTTTTTTAGAATTAAAATCTAAGTAAAGGGTGTAAACCTTTCTACAAAAACCAAACCTTCTTTGGTAAAAACTTAAAATTTTTTTAGATTGTCTTTGCCAAAAAACCAGGAGTCAAAGTTTTTTTTGATCCGGTGATAGATGGGGGTGGTAAAATAAGGTGGGGTGGATAAACCCGATAGAGAGGGATAAAAACAAAAATCCCCCAGGTTCACGCACCTGGGGGCATTGCTGCAAGCAAAGAGTGAAGATTTATTTACGTGAGGCAAAGATAAGGAATATTATTTTTTAGACATATTCTGAGTCAGGTAATTTTTGGATATCAGAAACAAAATAGGCTAAAGACCAATTATGTTATGTTGTCATAGGGCAATGGGCTAAAGCCACATTCCTATTGAAGATTTGGTTATCATCCCCGATTGGGAAAATATGGAATGGGCTAAAGCCACATTCCTATTGAAGATTTTGATTATAGAATGGGCTAAAGCCGCATTCCTATTGAAAATTTGGTTATCAATCCCGATTGGGAAAATATGGAATGGGCTAAAGCCGCATTCCTATTGAAGATTTGGTTATCATTCCCGATTGGGAAAATATGGAATGGGCTAAAGCCACATTCCTATTGAAGATTTGGTTATCATTCCCGATTGGGAAAATATGGAATGGGCTAAAGCCACATTCCTATTGAAGGGTTGGGATACTAATCCCGATTGGGAATTTGTAGAATGGGCTAAAGCTAAATTCCTGTTGAAGGGTTGGGATTCTAATCCCGATTGGGAAAATATGGAATGGGCTGAAGCCGCATTCCTATTGAAATTTTGGTTATCAATCCCGATTGGGAATTTCAGAATGGGCTAAAGCCGCATTCCTATTGAAGGGTTGGGATTCTAATCCCGATTGGGAAAATATGGAATGGGCTAAAGCCACATTCCTATTGAAGGGTTGGGTTATCAATCCCGATTGGCAGGGGTAAAAATATCGTAATAATGTAATTTGTATGAATTGCCTCCTGCTTCAGCTGGAGGCAAGATAGAAATAATCAGCTTGTTCGGCTTAAGCCAAATCACTTATCCTTAAATTCCCCAAATCCATATTTTAGTATGAACGCTTCATATTCTTCCTAAAAAGTTTTCCGATTATGATGCGCTTCTTGATTTCTGATATATTCCCTTACCTTGTCAACCATCGATTCAGAAACTGAAACCGCAAAATATTCATCCTGCCATTCAAATTTCTCTAGGGTAAGTTTATTTTTATTGATCCAAAAAGATGATTCCCCCTTGACCAATTGAATGGTTTTCTCTATAGTTTGGTCAGTTCCAAGAGATACCATACAGTGACAATGGTCCGAATATCCGTTTATATGATCAATAAATATATCTTTCTTGACTGCATTTTCTCTTATATGATTCCAGACTTTAGTTCTCAATTCTCTGGAATCAAGGAATGGTTTCCGGTTTTTGGTACTCCAAATAAAATGAATATAAATCTTTACAAATGGCATTTTTAAAATTTATGAGGGACCAATCAAATTTAATAAATTACGCGTAAATATTTACGAAATATTCTCAAAATATCTATTTAAACAGCTCATAGTAAGTCGACTGTATCTGTGTTTTGGCATGCTGATGGCTTTGGGTGATTTCTTATTCCTAAACCTTGCATTTTTTCAACAGGGATTTTATGCTTCATACCCATACCTATGCCAATCATTTGACGGAAATAGACTGCCCGGGATTTTAATTTAAAGCCATCTATACATCTCCCCTATTTTGGCTAAAGCCCATTAAATTGTGCATTTTAACATAGAATGGGCTAAAGCCAAATTCCTATTGAAAATTTGGTTATCAATCCCGATTGGCAGGGAAACATTATATTAATTTATTTGAATTGCCTCCTGCTTTAACCGCAATTTCAGAATGGGCTAAAGCCACATTCCTATTGAAGGGTTGGGATTCTAATCCCGATTGGGAAAATATGGAATGGGCTAAAGCCACATTCCTATTGAAATTTTGGTTATCAATCCCGATTGGGAAATTGTGGAATGGGCTAAAGCCACATTCCTGTTGAAGGGTTGGGTTATCAATCCCGATTGGAAAATATGGAATGGGCTAAAGCCACATTCCTGTTGAAGGGTTGGGTTATCAATCCCGATTGGGAAATTGTGGAATGGGCTAAAGCCGCATTCCTGTTGAAGGGTTGGGATTAGAATCCTGATTGGGAAATTGTGGAATGGGCTAAAGCCACATTCCTATTGAAGATTTTGGGATACTAATCCCGATTGGGAATTATAGAATGGGCTAAAGCCACATTCCTATTGAAGTGTTGGGATACTAATCCCGATTGGGAAAATATGGAATGGGCTAAAGCCACATTCCTATTGAAGGGTTGGGTTATCAATCCCGATTGGCAGGGGTAAAAATATCGTAATAATGTATTTTGTATGAATTGCCTCCTGCTTCAGCAGGAGGCAATATGGATTTAAATAGTGCATTAAACCGTTTTAATCTCTCCGACCGCCGTTTCCACAAAGACATCCCGGGTGATTTTTTCAAAGATATGATAAAGGGCAAAATAGGTCACAGGCAGTGTAATCGCCAAGCCTACAAACAACAACAAGGCTCCGACAATATTAAGGAGTACAGCCAAAATGCCAAACAAAAGAAATTTAACCCATTGGATTTGGATTAGTTTTCTACTGTATTCCAGGGCAAACCAAAATTCAAACCCACCAAACAAAACCATCAGGGACGAAAACAGGTACCCACCAACAGGTAGATTCCGGGAATGATCAATACCAGCAGACCAATTGCAGTAAGTAACTGGCCGACTACTGTTACCAAAACCAGAGGTAGGTAGTACTGAAATCCCAAAAAAAACCGGGATAAAGGAGTGATTCGCCCTGTGAAATTTTATTTGCGGCAAGGAAGTATCCTGCTGAAAGCGGTCCGGCTAAAAACACTCCAAATATGACCGCATAATCCGGTAAATACAATACAAAAAGCATCTGCAACGAAATAATGAAGAAGGTATATCCAGAAGCAAAAAGCGGATATTTCTTATACATCATCCAGCCATTTTCAAACCCCTCACGGATATCGAAATCGTATCCGCTGTCGATCAAGACATCTAATTTTTTATTCTTCATTTTTTTATTTACAAAATTTTACTGTGATTTTACCTGGTAATAGCCGCCAATATATCATGCTTGGTGATGATATGTATTTGATGTGACTCATCCCTGACCAAGACTGCTTTTTCCTTGTCCACCATACTGGAAAGCACATCCAACGTACTGTCAAGGGCGACGAACTTCATGGAATCTTCCATTACGTCAGCCACCGGAGCGTCTTTGAGACTTGGGTTTTGAATGATTTTATGCAGCAGCTTATTGTCCGTAATACTCCCCACCACATTCCCGTCCTCCAACACCGGTATTTGGGATACACTGCTGGCATTCATCATTGCAATGGCAACCTTGACCAGCGTGTCTTTATGCACCACCACCAAATTGTATCCCCCCGGGCGTGCGGCAATGATGTTTCTTGCAGTTGTATAATTTTTGTCTTCCAAAAACCCGTGGTTGCGCATCCAGTCATCGTTGTAGATCTTGCCCAAATAGCGGGTACCATGGTCCGGAAGCAAAATAACCATCTGGTCGCCTTCCTTCAGATTTTCCCGGGCATATTCCAAGGCGCCATGAACGGCCGAACCGCAAGACCAGCCTACAAAGAGGCCCTCCTCGCGTGATAGCTTTCTGGTCATCACAGCAGCATCCTTGTCGGTGACTTTAATAAAATGATCTATCAAGTCAAAGTCCACATTCTTGGGTAAAATATCTTCTCCTATTCCC
>JBBQXZ010000012.1:0-38202 GCA_038209145.1 Cytophagales bacterium
GGTTGTATTGACCCGGTCCATGACGGCTGCCACCCTGAACTCCTCGTCTTCTGTACCTCCCTCGTCATTGTTCATGGTGTTTCGGTGACAGGCGGTAGCTGTCAGTTGATCCAAGGTGGGTTGGGGTAAAAGATCCCCCGCCAATTGCTCGATAGTGAACTGGTCAAAAGGCATGTCGTTATTCAGCGACCTGATCACCCAATCCCTGTACGACCAGATTTCCCGGCTTACGTCCCTTTCGTATCCCTTGGTATCCGAATACCTGGCTAGATCCAACCACCAGGAGGCCCATTTTTCACCGAAAGATTCCTTTGCTAAAAATTGGTCAACCAAGTTTTCGTAGGTAATCTGACCTTTCTTCCACTGATCTGCCAAATCTTCACTTGGCGGCAGACCAGTAATATCCAGGGCTACCCGTCTCAGCAATGTCATGGCTTCCGCTTCAGGGGAAGGCGTTAACCCTTGTTTTTTGAGTTTATCGGAGACAAAATAATCAATCCCATGGCGAAAAAAATCAGTTTCAGAATTTCCTGCCAGGCTTGCCCATAAATTTGATTTGGGTACTTCTGGTTTTTCGATGGATTTATAGGCCCAATGTTTGCCCCATGGAGCGCCTTGTTTCACCCATTTCGTAAGTATATCAATTTCTTCATTACTTAGCGCGGGCTTATTATACGGCATCCTGAGTTCTGGATCTGTCTCGTGAAGTCTTTGGATAAAATTGCTGGATTTGACATCTCCCGGATAGATTGCCGGAACGCCGCTTTCTGTAGGCGCAAATGCTTCCTCTTCAAAAAGGAGGCTGAAGCCGGCGTTTTTTTTGACACCTCCATGGCAGGAGATGCAGTGTTTGTTGAGGATGGGTTTTACCTCTGTGCTATAATCTACGGCTGGGTGGCTATAGAACATAGCGTAAAAGACAGCTATAATTACAACCGACGAGATACCATATATTAAGGGTCTTTTGAGCATTACCATTTAAATTTGACCGTTAAATTAGTCAATTTAGCCCTTCTTTACAAGAAACTGGTATCAGCTTTCAGACGCTTGGATTTTTTTAAGGAAATGAGGCAAGTGAGTGAGCATTTCCGCTGTCATTTTTTCCAAATCATAAGCAGGACGCCAGCCCCAATCCTCCTTTGCATAGTGGTCATCTATGCTTTGTGGCCAACCATCAGCTATTTCCTGCCTGAAATCAGGCTGGTAGTCTATCTTGAATTCCGGGTAATGGGGAAGAATGCTTTTGTAGATTTGTTCCGGGCTGACACTCAACCCTGCAAGATTATAGCTCGATCGAACGGATAATTTTTCTCTGGGGGCCTCCATGAGCTCGATAGTGGCCCGGATGGCATCAGGCATGTACATCATGGGTAAAAAGGTGTCCTTTCTCAGAAAACAAGAGAATGGTTTTTCGGATAGCGCTTTGTGATAAATCTCCACCGCGTAATCAGTGGTGCCTCCTCCGGGAAGTGATTGGTAACCAATGAGCCCGGGGTATCGGAGACTTCTGACATCAACCCCATATTTGTTGAAATAATACGCACACCATCTTTCCCCGGCCTGCTTGGAAATTCCATAAACGGTTTGGGGTTCTTTGATACAAAATTGGGGTGTGTTTTTCTTGGGAGAATTGGGGCCAAAAACCGCAATGGATGAAGGCCAATAGACTTTATTTAATTTGTTTGACTTGGCGATTTCAAGAATATGTAAAAGGCTGTCCATATTCAGTTGCCAGGCGAGGAGTGGTTTTTTCTCACCTGTTGCCGAAAGGATTGCCGCCAAATGATACACTTGGGTGATGCCTTGGGTTCTTATGATCTGATTAATGGCTTTGTGGTCCATTACATCAAGGGGCTGAAATATGCACCTTTCAAAGAGGACGGCAGAATCGGGGTTGATATCCGTGGCAATGACAGATTCTCCACCATATTGGTCTACAAGTGATGCTGTCAATTCCGCCCCTAATTGCCCCCCGGCACCTGTAATGAGTAGTTTTTCCATATTCATCCATCTTTTCTTCTCTTACGGCACATAGAGCTCTTGGGAGAAAATCATTAACTTTGGTTTTCTGAAAGTTCACAAATGTACTACTTTCGTCATTGTACCTTTCAGGATTGACAAAACTTAAAATTTATTTTTCCCAAATATTTAAGCCGAAATCCATGTACGACAAACTTCGACCAATCCTAGAAAAAGAACTGGCTAGCATCAAAGAAGCCGGATTATATAAAGAAGAGCGGATCATTGCTTCTCCCCAAGGTGCTGAGATCACCTTGGCAAGTGGCCAGAAAGTGTTGAATTTTTGCGCCAACAACTACCTGGGGTTGTCCAGTCATCCCAAAGTGATTGAGGCAGCAAAAGCAGCCATTGACACCCATGGATTTGGTTTGTCTTCCGTCCGGTTTATCTGCGGTACCCAGGATATTCATAAAATTTTGGAACAGAAGATTTCAGCCTTCCTGGGTACTGAGGATACAATCTTGTATGCAGCCGCTTTTGATGCCAATGGGGGGGTATTTGAGCCTTTGCTAGGTCCGGAAGATGCCATCATATCAGATGCTTTAAACCACGCATCCATCATAGACGGTGTTCGGCTATGCAAGGTCATGCGATTTAGGTACCAGCACAATGACATGGATGACTTGGAAAAGCAACTAAAAGAGGCAGATGCCAAGGGGGCGAAAAATATAATGATTGTCACAGATGGGGTGTTTTCTATGGATGGAACCATTGCCCAATTGGATAAAATAGTCGCATTGGGAGAAAAATACGGCGCATTGGTCATGTCAGATGAATGTCACGCTACGGGATTTGTGGGGAAAACAGGTAGGGGTGTTCATGAATTGAAGGGAGTTATGGGTAATATGGATATCATCACCGGTACACTTGGCAAGGCACTGGGAGGGGCTTCGGGAGGATTTACATCGGGAAGAAGGGAAATCATAGACCTGCTTCGACAGCGATCCCGACCTTATTTGTTTTCCAACACACTGGCCCCATCCATAACCGGAGCTTCTATTGCAGTCTTTGACTTACTTTCAGCTTCTACTGACCTGCGTGATAAATTGGAGGAAAACACTTTATACTTCAGGGAGAAAATGACTGCGGCTGGATTTGACATTAAGCCAGGAACGCACGCCATTGTCCCGATTATGCTCTATGAGGCTTCTTTGTCCCAAAAAATGGCTGAAATGTTGTTGGAAATGGGTATTTATGTCATTGGCTTTTATTACCCCGTGGTACCGAAAGGACAGGCAAGAATCCGTGTCCAACTCTCTGCGGCTCATGAAAAGGATCAATTGGATATAGCTATTGATGCTTTTTCTAAAGCAGGAAAAAAATTGGGAGTTATAAGCTAACAGCGACCCGTCGGTAAAATAAATCCGCTCGTAGGTTGGGTCTGGGTTCAAACCTCTGTGATTTTGTCGAAAGTTTTTATTCGTCCATACTTATTTACTTCCGCAAATTTGTCGTCAAGGTCTTCACCTGTCAGGTATCCGTTTATCATTTCACGTACTTCCTGAAAAGATAAATTATGCAAGATTTTACCGTTTTTTGAAAGTGAGACTTGCCCTGTTTCCTCCGAAACGATTAAAACCAGGGTATCAGTAGCTTCTGACATGCCGATTGCAGCCCGGTGACGGAGACCAAACTGAGCCGGAACGTCCCGTTCTGTAACAGGCAGAATACATCTGGCGGCTTTTACCCGTCCATTGTGGATGATTACACCTCCGTCATGGAGGGGACTGTATTTGTTGAAAATGGATATCAAAAGCCTTTTCGAAACAATGGCATCAATTAAATCACCACTTTCGGCATAAAATTTCAGTTCAGAATTACTGGACAAAACAATAAGTGCGCCTGTGCTGCTTCCTGAAAGGGACTTGCAAGCCTCTATGATAGGTGTCACATTGAAGGCGATGCTTTCCCGCTTTCTCCAAAATAATACTTCTTGCCACAGATTTTCATTGGAAAAAATGGATGATTTGCCCACGATAAGCAAAAACTTACGGATTTCTTGTTGAAACAAGATGATGGCAGCCAATACACCGACTCCCATAAATTGACCTAGAATAATAGTCAACAGCTCCATTTTTGCGGCATTAACCACCAAATAGACCAGATAGATGGAAAGAAAACCAAGAAAAATTTTTATGGCTACACTTCCTCTCATCAATTTGTACACCTGATAGATAAGCACACTTACCAAGGCAATGTCAATGAGATTGACAATGGAAACCTCTAAAAAACCTATTTGGAATAATAATCTCAAGGGTGAATTTTTTTATATAAATTTATTGTTTCTTTAGCTTCTTTAACATCATGTACTCTCAACACCATGGCACCACTTATCAATGCGGCCATATTTAAGGCTGTCGTTCCATTTAACGCCTCTCCCGGACCTCCACCGAGATACTTGTAAATCATTGATTTTCTGGAAATACCAACCAAAATTGGAACACCAAGCAGGTTGAAATGGCTCAAATTTTTCAATAAATGATAATTTTGATCCAGGGTTTTGGCAAAACCGAATCCCAAATCCAATACAACATCTTTTATGCCAGCTTCGCGGCATTCTTTTATTTTTATCGAAAAATAATCAACTATATCTTTTTCAAGGTTGTCATAAACTGTAAACTCCTGCATATTTCCAGGATTGCCCCGCATATGCATACAAATAAAAGGTACTTCCATGTACCCAACTGAAGGAATCATCTGCTTGTCCAACTGACCTCCAGAGATGTCATTTACCATGTCAGCTCCTACCGAAACTGCCCTTTCTGCTACTTCGTGCCTAAAGGTATCGATCGAAACAATTGCATGCGGGAACTCTTGTTTTATAAAAGTTATAACGGGAATTACCCGGTTAAGTTCTTCTTTTAGGGAAATATGAACAGCATTTGGACGGCTGCTGTATCCACCTATATCCAAGATAGCTGCACCGTCTTCAAGCATTTTTCCCGCTTTTTTTAAGGTTTCCTCCTTTTCACCCAAAGACCGGCTTGCTGAAAAAAATGAATCTGGGGTAATGTTAATAATTCCCATGATCCATGGCTCGGCAAAGTAATGGAGCTTTCCTTTGAGTCGAAGTGTTTTTTTTACAGGAAATAAATTATCTTCGAACTTACTATTGAATTGATCTTTGGCTATCATTAATGAAAAATCCCCTTGAAAACGCAAACTACAAGCGAATATAGAGAAGTTATTGCCCTTTGTAAAGAACTATTTAAGAAGAAAACGATTGACTATGGCACTGCCTGGAGGATATTAAGGCTACCCTCGATCACGGATCAGATCTTTATTAAAGCGCAACGCATTCGGTCCATCCAAGAAAAGGGGGTGCAGAAAGTTAATGACCCGATTGAGGATGAATTTATTGGGATTATTAATTATTGTTTAATTGCGCTAATCCAATCCCAACTGGCTGAAAGATATCCATTGGAAATGACTTTTGAAGAGTTGGAACCGATGTACGACATGTGGGTATCCCAAACCCAACAGTTGTTGGAAGACAAAAACCACGACTATGGCGAAGCCTGGCGCATTATGCGCGTTTCCTCCATCACGGATATTATTCTGATGAAACTATACCGGGTCAAGCAGATAGAGGACAACAAAGGAGTAACCTTGGTGTCGGAAGGTGTCCTGGCAAATTACCAGGACATAATCAATTATTCCGTATTTTGTATGATTAAATTTAACGAAAAAAAGCATGCTTAAGCAAGTAATATTAGGTACCGTCAGGGCTGTCGTTGGTGGACTATTTATTTTCTCCGGGCTGATCAAAGTCAATGATCCTGTGGGTACGGCGATTAAACTCGAGGAGTATTTTGATGTATTCTCCAGGGATATTGCTTCTTTTTTTGAGGTGTTCACTGGTATTGCCTTGCCGATTGCCGTGCTTCTGGTTGTGATAGAAGTGGTGTTGGGAATAATGATTTTAGTAGGTTGGAAAATAAAACCGGCAGTTTACCTTCTTTTGGTCATGATCGTCTTTTTTACTTTTCTTACGTTCTATTCCGCCTATTTCGATAAAGTGACAGACTGTGGCTGCTTTGGAGACGCAATCAAACTTACCCCTTGGGAATCTTTCTATAAGGATATTTTCTTGTTAATACTGATACTGACTTTGTTTCTCTTCCGTGGGGACTTACCCAATAATGCTTCCACTTGGAGCAAATACACGGTATTAGGGTCCCTAGTACTTAGCTTGATTTTGGCCATAACAGCTATAAGAAACCTACCCTTTATAGATTTTAGGGCATTCAAGGTCGGGGTCAATATCGGTGAGGCCATGCAACCCTCAGCACCTCTGGAATATGACTACGTGATGAAAAGGGGAGAAGAGCTGGTGACCCTAGACCAATACCCCACAGAGGATGGCTACGAGTTTGTGGAGATGAATCTAAAGAACCCCGAAGCGCTACCCAAGATCACCGATTTTGCCGTTTGGAATGATGAAGGTGACTATACAGAAACAATTCTGGTCGGGAAAAAGATTTTGATTCTCGTAAGTAATCTCTCCAAAATGTCCGTGACTAACATGCCAGAAATTACTAACCTCGTGAATGAAGCAACAGCCGCTGGGGTCGAGGTGAAACTGGTATGTGCGTCTTCAGAAGAAGAAACCCAAGCGTTGATTAGAAAGAACGGTTGGTACATCGGGTATTACTTGGGAGATGCCACGGTAGTGAAAACCATCATACGTGCCAATCCAGGTATTGTTGTGCTGAATGAAGGCACTATAGTAGGTAAATATCACCACAACAACACCCCTACACTTGAGGAAGTAGTTGCTTTATGGAAGTGAGTAAAGGAAAAATAGTATTGGTAGGCATGCCCGGTAGCGGAAAGACCACCTTAGGTCGGCAAATTGCCAGGCGTCTTGGATTTCAGTTTCTTGACTTGGACCATCTTATCGAGAAAAAAACAGGCGTACCCATTTCAACCATTTTTTCGGAAAAAGGAGAGGGTTATTTTAGAGAAATGGAATCGGAAATACTTCTTGCATGCCTTCAAAAGGAGGAATCGTTCATCTTGTCTACAGGTGGAGGAGCTCCTTGTTTCAATGATAATATGCCAATGATCAATCAATATGCCCTATCGGTTTATTTGGAGGTACCCTTGAATCAGCTTTTGTATAGGCTGACGGGAGGTCAAGTTCAGAAGCGTCCCCTTTTTTATGGGCTAGAAACAGGAGAAATCATATTAAAGTTAAAAAGCATGTTTGAGATGCGACATCCCTTTTATGAAAAATCAAAAATAAAGCTCAGCGGAGAGGATATTTCCGCTGAGCTGTTTATAGGAGAATGGATGGCCGTGTTAAAAGGTGAATCCGAAGGATAGCATGCCAGTCATCCGTTCATTGTCCGTAATAGCTAATGGTGAATTCGGATAAGAGGCATAATAGGAATTGAATCGGCTGCTCATAACTGCCAAATCCACACTAAAAGTAGCCAATTTAATGCCCAATCCACCTGAAAGTTGTGTCATGCTTCTGTCAAAATTTCCGGCATCAAGGAATGGGTCACCAAAGTAAGCATACCCCGCACGAATTCTAAGCTTGTCGATTCTCGCCTCCCCACCCAGTCTGTAGTTGAAAGTTTGGCCATACAAGGCTCTTATTTCACGGTTATCTTCATTGGCATTAAACACATTGGACCGAAGATTCATCATACTGTAATCGAGATAATCCACATCGGCTGAGAGGAAACCATTTTTCCCAAAAAAATAGGTCAAACCTGATCCGAGCCGCATTGGGGATCTAAGGCTAAATGAACTAATATACAGATCAGTGTCAGCCCGCTCTTCTGGGATTGTTCCAAATTCAGGATCCTGGTAAGGGGGGGTAAATTTGGAAGAAATACCAGCACCGTATTCTTCGTTAATTCGACTCCAAGTTGGAGAATGAAAGGTAACACCTATATTCAATCTATCGATTGGCTTGTAAATAGCACCCAAACCAATATTTACTCCCGAACCTTCCAATAAAAGGTTTTGATCCAGCGTGCTGAAAAGCGTTGTTTGATTGTTGTTTAGAAATTCTTCGGTGTAGGATTGAACCCTTCGGTAATTCATGGTAACAACCCCCAGATTGGCTCCCAAGAATAATTTGTTTTTGTAGTTTCCCCCATAGGCAAAGGATATCTGATTTTGATTGCCCTCGCTTTCAACAAGTTCGAATTTTTCCAACTGGTCTGTTGTATTCGGGGAAAAGTCATATCCCCCATCTACGGGGTTGATTAAATAGGCATCAAAAAACAATCCGTCCAAGCCCCCCGGTACGCCGGATTCATTATAAAGTCCCACATAGTAATCTAAAATGGATTCCTGATCCAGTTGATTGGAAAAATATCCGGAGTTTGTCCTGAAATTTGATTGCCTGTTATAGCTAAACCCAAAAGAACCACCCCGCCAGTCTCCAATTTCCAATGGGGCTTTTGCCCTACTGATAACTACGCCGATATTTGGAACATGAATATTCGTTGCATTATAATTACTCCCCTGGTTTAAGAAAATGGATGCTGCATTCCAGTCGGTATATCCCGCTGTCACGTTGAATTCCGACCGCTGGAAGAATCCCAATCCTGCCGGATTACCATGAATATTGCTTAGGTCCCCACCTAATGCATGTTGGGTGCCACCCAATGCGGAAATCCTAGCTGATCCGGTTGCATTGAACATACTAAATCGTAAGGCATCTTCTACATATCCGCTTTGTGCCAATGCATATGGTACATTTAATAACAGTAAAGCAAACAATGGTAAAATCGATTTAACTGCTTTCATAAAGAACGGTTTGTTTTTTTCAATACAATCAATATGGGCAAAATTTATGCCTTAAAAGTGCTTAAACGGGAATTTCATTAAAAGTAAGAAAAAAAAAGAGGGAATTAATTCCCTCTTCTTCCTCCTCCTACGCTAGCGCCGCCGCCGCCGCCACCTCGATAACTTCCGCCGCTAGGAGCGCTAAAGGAAGGTGAGGAGGACCTTGATGGAGCTGAATAATTGCTCCTACTTGGTGCACTAGTAGATCGTTGGTTATTGTAGCTTGGTGATGAACTTCTTGTATTGTTATATGCTGGAGAACTAGACCGAGTACCTCTGTCGTATGATGGTGAAGTACTTCTGTTGTATGACGGAGATGTGCTTCTGCTTGGAGCTGAATACCCAGATCTTGAATCGCCTGAATTAATTGTTCTATTGTTCATACCTGGAGCACCTATTGCTCTCGGAGAAGTTCCAACTCTACCAGGTGCTCCATAACCACTTCTTGTCCCTGTGGCAGAACTTGGTCTGTTTACAGCTGGAGAGCTAATATTCCTCCTGGCTGGAGTGGCAGATGCGCTCGGATTTGAATAGTAGTCGTTTTGAGACCTGCTAAAACTATTCCTTGAACTGGCAGAAGTATTTTGTCTACTTGTCGGACTAGAACCGACAGCTTCTCTTCTTGCCGTTGACCTGGTTGAACTTGGCTGGGTTGCCGCGGATCTACTTCTTGGAGAACCTGAGGCCAGAGAGGAACCCATATTAGGTCTTGCACTCCTTACAACCTGTCTTCCACCTTCTCCACCAGGCATGATGATAATTGGATTGTAAAAGCCTGGCTGGAAAAATCCACCCATTCCACCCATACCCATCATGAATGGATCATAGAAGCCACCCATTCCACCCATCATCCATGGATTGCCAAAACCGAAGCCTGTTCTCATGAAAGGGCTACCAAATCCGAATCCCATTCCGAATCCCATGTTGAATCTCGGTCTGAAACCCATCATGCCCATTCCCATGCCAGGTCCCCAGAAAGGATCATAGAAGCCTCCCATAGGAAATCCTCCCATACCCATACCACCAAATCCCATACCCATCATTGGGTTGAATCCCATTCCCATCATTGGGCCGAATCCCATACCTCCCATACCCATACCCATCATTGGGTTCATAAAGGAATTGTTGTTGAAATTTCTGCCTCCACCTCTGAAATTATCGTAGGCATCTACATTTCCGTTTCCCTGTCTAGTTTCAGTTTGGCCTTCTGTATCATCGAAGTATACAGATCCCTCTTCTACAGGTTCGGAAGGTCTTTGATATCTGGCTATGTATTCAGGATTTACGTTTCTATTCGAAAAACTTTGCGTATCCACATCAGCGGCCTGAGGCGCACCCATGTTTCGGAAATTTTCCGGGGTATTGTTTTTCACCGCAAATTCTGTAGCTACTTTGGCATCAGAAGCCATGAAATAAAGGTTGTCTGATTCACCTTGCGTTGCAAGCTGGCTTGTATTGCAAGAGACTAGACCAAGTAGGACTAAACCGCCTACATATCGGATTGGATTTAAATTGCTCATATGGGTGCTTGTTTAATTACTCTCTTACCTATATACGAAAGGAATCCAAGAGGGTTATGATTTTTTGATTTATATTTGCCTTCTATCTGAGTTCGAATATATAGAGTTTTTTTAATACAACAAAAATAAAATGAGCAAAGCATTACCAAAAAGAAGTGAGGACTACTCACTTTGGTACAACGAGTTAGTGAAACGGGCGGATCTTGCGGAAAATTCCGCCGTCAGGGGGTGTATGGTCATCAAACCTTATGGATATTCCATCTGGGAGAAAATGCAGCATCAATTGGATAAAATGTTCAAACAAACCGGTCATTCCAATGCCTATTTCCCATTGTTTATCCCCAAATCCTTTCTTTCGAAAGAAGCCAGTCACGTAGAAGGATTTGCGAAGGAATGCGCAGTAGTCACCCATTATCGTCTGAAGGCCGATGAAAGCGGCAAGGGTGTCATTGTAGATCCCGATGCTGCTTTGGAAGAAGAACTTATTGTGCGTCCCACTTCCGAGACACTTATTTGGAGTACTTACAAAAATTGGATTCAATCCTACCGGGATTTGCCTTTGCTGATAAATCAATGGGCCAATGTGGTCCGTTGGGAAATGAGAACACGTCTTTTTTTGAGGACAGCCGAGTTTCTCTGGCAAGAAGGACACACAGCGCATGAGACCAAAAAAGAAGCGGTAGAAGAAACGGTTCGTATGCTCCATGTCTATGCTGAGTTTGCCGAGAAGCACATGGCCTTGCCTGTCATCAAAGGGATGAAGTCCGAAAATGAGAAGTTTGCCGGAGCAGAAGAGACATATTGCATAGAGGCCATGATGCAGGATGGAAAAGCCCTGCAAACAGGAACTTCCCATTTTTTGGGGCAAAACTTCGCCAAGGCATTTGATGTCAAATTTGCTACGAGAGAAGGTGGCTTGGAATTTGTCTGGGGTACTTCTTGGGGAGTAAGTACCAGGTTGATGGGGGCTTTGATTATGGCCCATTCCGATGATCAGGGATTGGTGTTACCCCCTATGCTCGCCCCAATCCAAGTAGTAATTGTTCCTATATTTAAGAGTGAGGATGAACTGTCGGACATTTCTTTGAAGGCCAATGAAATCATGGAGGCTTTACAGGCCAAAGATATCTCAGTCAAATTTGATAACCGGGATACGTATAAACCAGGTTGGAAATTTGCCGAATATGAATTGAAAGGGGTGCCTTTGCGGATAGCGATAGGGCCACGGGATTTAAAAAACAATTCCATAGAGTTGGCCAGAAGGGATACCCTAACCAAAGAGGTTGTAAATTTAAATGAAGTGGATATAAGCGAAAAAATTCAAGGACTTCTTGTCGATATCCAAGAGAATATTTATTCCAAGGCGCTTGTTTTCAGGGAGGAAAAAACGAATAATGTTGATACCTGGGAGGAATTTGTACAGACGCTGGATGAAAAAGCGGGATTTGTATCTGCCCACTGGGACGGAACTTCCGAGACAGAAGAAAAAATCAAGGCGCTGACCAAAGCTACTATCCGATGTATCCCTTTGGATCAGGAGGCCGAAAGTGGGGAGTGTATATTAAGCAGAAAGCCCTCCCAAGGCAGGGTCTTGTTTGCCAGGGCATACTAAGCGTACGAATCCAGGCAACACATTATAATAAGGAGTGGGTATCCAATCCTTATTATAACCATTTTAAATCAATTTTAAGCTTGGTCTATTCATGAGAATCGCTAAATGGGAGGTGGTATTCATCTATTATATTTATATTAACTTACTGGGCTTTCTAAAACCAGAAAAATAGCCTATTTTCAACTATTCAAATCGCATAAGAAAATGACCTTGTTAATTCTGTTCAGCCTGATCCTATTTGGAGCACTTTTCGTAATGGTGGAAATCCTGTTTGTACCGGGTACTACGATCGTAGGTTTGATAGGAATTATACTTTCGGGCATAGGAATCTATTATGCTTATCAAACGTTCCCACCTGCCACAGCCACCGCAATCTTTGTGCTAACGGGACTAATCAACTTGGGCATGTTGGTTTATGGATTCAAATCAGGCGTTTGGAAGAAATTTTCACTTATGGATACCAATACAGGCGGAAGCTTCGATGGGCGCCTGATAGGGTTGGAAATCGGGCAAAAAGGAAAAACCAAGTCAGACTGCAGGCCATTTGGAAAAGCAGAATTTGGCGAGATCATTTATGAAGTAAAATCAGACAGGGGATTTATCCCCACGAATGAGGATATTTATATTCACAAACTAGAAAACAATAAAATTATTATTAAACAATAACTTATGGAAATTTCAAATTCGGTTTTTATATTGATTTCAGCATTTGCAGGGCTAATGGTTCTTTTCATTTTCCTGTACTTTGTTCCGGTTAACCTCTGGATCACAGCAATTTTCTCCAATGTAAAAGTAGGGCTGCTTGAACTTGTTGGAATGCGCATTCGGAAAGTGCCGCCAAGTATTATCGTCAATTCACTAATAACATCAACCAAAGCTGGACTAAACCTGACCACCAATGATTTGGAAACGCATTACCTTGCAGGAGGAAATGTGCCCAACGTCATTCGGGCATTGATCTCTGCGGACAAGGCAAACATCACGCTGACGTTCAAGCAAGCCACTGCCATTGATCTGGCCGGCAGGGATGTGTTTGAGGCAGTACAAATCTCAGTAAACCCCAAAGTGATCAATACACCCAACGTTGCAGCGGTGGCAGCCGATGGCATTCAGTTGATTTGCAAGGCTCGGGTGACCGTTCGGGCCAATATCGCCCAGTTGGTAGGTGGAGCCGGAGAAGAAACGATTCTGGCCCGGGTAGGGGAGGGAATTGTAACTTCCATCGGTTCTTCCAAAAACCATAAAAGCGTGCTCGAAAACCCGGATAGAATTTCCAAGCTTGTACTGGAAAGAGGACTTGATTCGGGTACGGCATTTGAGATCCTATCCATTGATATTGCCGACATAGATGTAGGTACGAACATTGGGGCAAAGCTTCAGATCGACCAGGCCTCTGCCGATCTTAAGGTAGCAGAAGCCCGGGCGGAAGAGCGTCGAGCTATGGCAGTTGCTTTGGAGCAGGAGATGAAAGCAAGAAATGTGGAAATGAAAGCCAAGGTAATCGAGGCGGAAGCGGAGATACCCAGAGCTATTTCCGAGGCATTTCGTTCAGGAAATTTGGGCATCATGGATTATTACAAAATGGAAAATATCAAGTCAGATACCAGTATGAGAGACTCCATATCCAATTCGGGTACGGAAAAAGGTTCTGACAGATCCAAAGGCGGGGACAAAAAATAGAATAAGAAAACAGTGAGAATTACACGGACATACAAATTAAAAAGGGGAGCTGTTAAGCTCCCTTTTTCTTTTTCTTTCGGGTGTCATCCGCTACTTCTATGATGGTGTATCCATTTTGTTTTGCAAGGATTTTTTTGGTGATCGGATCAAACAAGATGCTGTCGTAATAGAGGGGTAAACCAATGTCGCCGTTTTCTTTGATCACCCCGTATCGACCTTGAAGTCCGACAAGGATTTTGTCATATTCTTCCCTCCTGATCTCATCAAAAATCGGAAGCGTGATTTCTTGTCCCAACGGGTTGACCATGCCGTATTTCCCCGCGTTTTCAGTAAGGAAATAGTTGTCATCCGTCAGACATACTCGGTCATAGGCTTCTTCTAGCACCGAGACCCCGTCTTTGTTGATGATGGTAGACTTCCCTGCTTTTTTCACAATGGCAAAACCTCTGAAAAAATCACCCACTTCATCAAATTCGGCTGGGATCAGTTCTCGTCCATTTGGATCGATAAACCCCCACCCATTATCGAGTTTTATACCTGCCATTCCTTCAGAAAATTTCCTCACCCCCTCAAATCGGGGCTGGATCACGACTTGTCCCTCTGCGTTAACATAGCCATATTTTCCCTTAATCTGTGCGCCAAAAAGCCCCTGATTGCCTGGTTGAAGCCACTCGATATGCAGTGTGGGCCGAACGTCCCAAGATCCTTTTGGATTTAAAAGCCCCAATTTTCCATCCCTGAAAGAGATGTTGTAATGGGAAGAATTCACTTTTTGTATGTAGGTCATACCAACGGCATCAAGTAAGATACCGTCATTTTTCATTACGCGGCGTAATTTGCCGTGAATGTATTCAACCATAGCATCGTTTTCACGCGCAATGCGGTGATAGCTGGTGTACTTGATGTCTGCGAGGTTTGTTTGAGCTTTTATAAGCATATGCTGATTACCATCATGGGCATAGAAATGGTTGTCACCCAAGTATTCAACGGTGTCAATGACCGGGTCTAAAATATATTTGCCATCCCTGTTTATTAGCCCGTAACCGGAATGTTCCTTTCCGATGATCACGTCTTCATTGACATCTTGTAGCCCTTCAAATAACCGGTCGGGTTGGTCGGAAAGGGGCAGGTAATATCCTTTGGGTGTCTTTGCCATCAATTGGCCGTTGAGCCCAAATCTGGCAGATTCAAAGGGTCCCAGCGTTATTGTTTCTTTTGTCCCCCGGTCATAGATGGTAATTGTTTCGCCTTTTTGACCGAGCAATAAATTGAAGTACGTCTCAATTCTGTCGTATTCTGTCGGGTAGACCAGATCACCGTATTCATGTAGTGCGCCGAATTTCCCATTGGCGGAAACGATAATCCAAGGTTCCAGATATTGGTAAACCCGGGTGTCTTCAATGGTGATAAAAGATTTGTACTCCTGACTCAGCAGACTTAACTGCTCGTTGCCGGTGTTGATCCGAAGGGCGTTTCCCAATATGTTCAGGTTGCCATTCTGGATTTTTCTCACCAATTTAAACTCTTGGTCAAAAATCTCCCATGTCTGTCCAAGGACATTTCCCGGTAAGAGTATAATTAAAATGCCGAAAAAGATTAGATTTGATTTAAGTGACTCACACATATGCGCTCTCTGGTATATACCGTAAAAATAGGGAATTTAGTGAGCTTTCCTAACCATGAAAAGAATTCAAAAAAATAAAATACAACACTGGTAAATGGGGAAAATGGAAGGAAAATATCATTGCTCCCTTATTTCCTCATCTTCCCTTTCTTTTTCCAAATCAAACAGATCGGTCAACAGTTCAATCATTTCTTCCGCTTTGTCTCGCTTGCAGGCTGCCCTGAGTTGAACAACCGGAACTTTAATGATTTTTTGCATCATGCTCTTGGTAATCTTATCGATGATCGCATATTCTTTGGAATCAGCATGCTTCAGGTACCTTTCCAATTCTTCTTTGCGAATCTGCTCCAAAACGTTTTTCAACTTGTTGATGGCGGGGGAGACCATCATCTCTTTTTTCCAGTTGTGGAATTCGTGAATGCTCTGCTCGATGATGTTTTCCACTTGGGGAATGGAAGCTATTCTTTTTTCCAGCGTTTCACTGGCTTTACTTTTAATATTGTCCACATTGTATAGCAATGCTCCGGGCACATCCTCAATGGTAGTGTCTATGCTACGGGGAACGGATAGATCGATAAAAAACTTGTAACTTTTAATATCCAAGTTGCGCACCAATTGCCTTGTAATGAATGGCTCAGATTTCATTATCGAGCAAACAATCACATCCGCGTCATTCATCGCTGACAAACTTTCCTCAAACGGAATAACCTGAAAACCATACTCAGCACCCAACTCCAGGGCTTTCGAATGGGTACGGTTGGTTACCGTGATTTGTGCGGTAGGGAGATGTACCATGTTTTTAACTACGTCCTCTCCAATTTCACCCAGACCGATCAGTAACACCCGAGGATTTAGGGTATTGGAAGTGAGTTCTCCGATAAGTTCGACTGCTGCATAAGATACTGACGCCGCTCCGTCCCGAAAGGCAGTTTCCTGCACCACCCGCTTGTTGGTAAAAAAGATGGTATGCATCAGCCTGTGTAAAAAAGGCCCCGCCATTTCCTGATCCGCCGAAGCTTGATAGGCTCGTTTTACCTGATTGGATATCTGCATATCTCCGATCACCTGAGCTTCCAAGCCCATAGATACCCGAAAAAGGTGTCTAATGGATTCTTCGTCATCATGAAATACTTGAAAGTAATCAAGAAGAGCAACAGGATCTTTTAAGCCTTTCTCGACACCAAGTAATTTGATTATTTCAAGAGATAAATCGAGCTCGTGCGAATAATATATCTCGGTGCGGTTGCAGGTAGAAAGTATCAGCGTGTCAGTTACACTGAAAAAGTCTTTTAGCTTGATAAGCATACCCCGAGAGGTTGCATCGTCCATGGATACAAGTTCCCTGATGTTTACGGGTGCACTGATGTAGGATAAACTTAAAGCTTTAAATTTTCTTTGCATTATTAACGGTATTCTCAATCTGCAAATTTATTACAGAATCACGATGAAACGAACAAAACACCCCAAGCAATCCTAATTTAAAGTCTTTCTAAATAGTGCTTAATGGGAAAAATCAGCTTACATTGTTTGATTATTAATGCATTTAGTTGTGAAAAAATTCCAAATAGTTTAAATTTACTTTTCGTGAATTAAGGTGATTTATGATGGTTGATTTTTTACGTTATTCTTTGAGAAAGTATTTTGGTTTTTCCAAAAGAGAATCCAGGGGATTTTTATTTGTCTTTCCAATGCTGGTTGTTTTGTACTTTTTACCGACGGTTCTTGAAAAAGCCATGTCTGCAAAGCATGAAATGGAATATCAGAACTACTTGAAAGAAGCAGAATCGGCTTTTAGTCTTTTATCTTCCAGTTCACCGCAGCGGAAGCATGCAGCATCACTCCGACAGGAAAAGAAGGACACCTCCAAACAAGAGGTTCAGCCACCTAAGAGGCTGGAAAGATTAGCGACACCTGTTCTGAATAAGGTGGCTTTTCACGAGACAGATTCCGTATTACTTCAGATGGTATCAGGAGTGGGGCCGGTAATCTCCAGCCGTATAGTCAAGTTTAGGGAATCAATGGGTGGATTTCACCAACCCGAGCAACTTCTTGAAGTATACGGACTTACTCCCGAGGTGGTGGAAAGAATATACAAAACGTTTCCTTTTGAAGTGGTTATCACAAAAAAAATCCCCATAAATTCCGGGGATGCGAAACAAATTTCGCAACATCCATACATTTCGACATCCGAAGCGAAAGTGATTGTTGCATATCGGCAACAACACGGTCCTTACCAGAAAGCAGCGGACCTCCTTGGGATAAGAATATTCAATCAGGCATGGTTGGACCGCATAATTCCGTATCTGGAATGGTGAGTTTTTTTTAACCGTTTATCTCCTACATATTTGCAGTATGAATACGCTTTCGGAAGCCAAGTTGAAGCAACTCCTGAATTTGCCCCAGGCTCCATTGACAACATTTTTCGAAGATGGAAAATGGATGGTGTTGGATGTCTTGAGAAAAAAGAAAATTGTGTTAACGCCTGAGGAATGGGTGAGGCAACATTTGGTTCATTACCTGATCGGTTATAAAAACTACTCAAAAAGTTTGTTTGTGCTGGAGAAAGGGTTGAAGTACAATCAATTGTTCAAGAGGCTGGATGTATTGGTGATGGACCGGACAGGAAATCCGTTTCTGCTGATCGAGTGTAAGGCTCCGGAAATCGATCTTTCCCAGCGTACCATCGAACAGGTGTGTCTTTACAACCATACGGTGAAAGCCCGTTACATAGCGATTTCGAATGGATTAAAGCACGTTTGCATGAGTTACTCTGGTAAAGAAAATGGTTTTATTCCCATGCCGGATTTCCCCGATTTTGACAGCTAATTCTTTCGGTAGTCCAAGAAATTTTTAAGAGCAAAAGCTGATTGTTGTCATGTTTTAGGTATCTTTACACTTGGTTATTTGGTAATATTTAAACTTATGGCAGTAAAAATCCAAAATACACCGTGCCAATTGTGTCTAAGCAGGAAATTTTCCATGTTCTCTAGGTTGTCGGATGAACATCTATGCAGCCTATCAGATTCCAAAAATCTCATCTCACACAAAAAAGGGCAGATTCTCTATTATGAAAACACCAAGCCACTAGGCATTTTTTGCATCAACGGCGGCGTGGCAAAAATTTTTCAGACCGCTTCCAATGGAAAAGAGCAAATAATAAGATTGGCTAAAAAAGGAGACTTTTTGGGGTATACCTCTTTGATTGGAGAAGAAGTATATTCCACCACTGCTACCATCGTAGAAGATGCCCAAATTTGCTTTGTCCCCAAAGAGACATTTTTGAAGGTTCTGGCTGAAGACACGGATTTCCATAATCGAATTACCCAAGCCCTGTGCAGGGATCTTGGGATAATGGAAGGGAAACTGACCGATGCGACCCAAAAAAGCATTAGGGAAAGGCTGGCCTTGACTTTGCTTAAATTGGGGGATTCTTATGGGGTGGATGGTGGTGAGAACCAGAAAATTGATATCACCCTGACCAGGGAAGAAATAGCAGGGCTCGTTGGGACTGCCACAGAAACTGTAATTCGGTTACTTTCTGAATTTAAAAAAGACGGGTTGATCGAACTCTTAGGCAAGAAAATTATAATCTTGGACAAAAAGGGGTTGGCGAGACTTTCGGATTTTTATGGATAATTGATTAAAAAATTAATCAATTATCTTTCGGTAATTTTATCTATAGGCGTAACAGTTAGCTTTTTGAATTCCACTTCCGATCCCTCGGCCTGAACAGCAATTTGCCCTTCGGTGGCCGTGGCATTAAATCCGTGATTGACCAAATCTCCATTTACCCATACTTTAACTTCATCTTCATAACATTCGATAATCATCTCATTCCATTTTCCTACTTCTCTCTCTGATCCGTCTGTAAGGTTTAGGATCCGTCTGTTCAGCCCTTCGGTAATTCCCCATTTTTCTTTGGGACCTCGTTGCTCCACCATATTCTGTACTTCTATGTCTTCTACGATGCACCAAAAGTCTCCCGCGTTTTGATGCATCATCTGTACTTCTATTGATTTGGGAAACATCTTGTATAAAGACCTAGGCGTAGAGGCATGGACCAGCACGCCACAGTTTCCCGGTTCGCCGGCGAATCTGTAGGTGGTCTCAATCCTGTAATTGCTGTACACTTTATCGGTAATCAAGTGTCCCTGAGGGGTGCCCAAGGAAACTAACATTCCTTTTCGCACGATAAAAGGATTGATAGCTTTGGAATTTGTGTCCATTTCGGGGACATCTACATGGAATCCATCCAAATTCTTGCCGTTAAACAATGAAACAGTTTGTGACAATACAGGATTATAGGTGAATCCAGATAGGGTCATCAGGATTAAAATTAGGAAGATCTTCATGCGGTGATAGTTTAGGACACACGTTTATTATTTTAAAATTACGTAAATTTTTTAAGTCAGTGGAGGTTTGACAGAAAAAATTAAAATCTGGTTTATTAGGCTTCCAACAATTAGGGGAAGACGGTAATTATTTGCCCTCAAGTTGAAAACATGACCAAAGTCATGATTGTACCCCGCTAAAGTCAATACGATAGCGTCTCCCGGTGCTTAGCTTTGTCAAAAAACAACGGCATTATGGAGGCAAAAGTCAATCATCGGGTGAATTTCGAAATTCCCGAAGAGATAATCACCGCCCACTATTTCAGTGAGATGCCGGAAGGTTTTGGCAAGCAGCTATTTTTGGAAGGAAAAAAATTGCATATTCCCCTACGTAAAAGCCCAACACTTTATACAGCTAACTTAGCCAGCGTATTGGAATGGCTTCATGGTAGCGATATCCCCAGGTCATGGGAAAATGAACCCTGTGAAATTCCCGTGTTGATTTATGACAAAGAATTAACCTTCGAAAGGCTACTGTTCCACTACGATGGCACCCCTGCCTCCGCAAATCTTATTCATCATTTTATTAAGTTATTTTCTAATCAGTTAAAAGAAAGTAAGGCAACCATCATTTCACCAAGTTTTATCCCCAAGTCCAAGATGAAGGAAGAGCAGGAAGTTATTCATGCGGTGAGTCAGGCTACGGCGGAAACTTCCTTCATCAAATTCAACTTCCACCGAATCGGGGATTTTTGGTCCTATGCGGTAAAACATCAGTGTACACTTCTGATTACAACCAAGTATTATCAGGCGGATTTGGCCAAGGTTCTTTTTCACTTTTACAAAGGGGGTATGTGGTATGATAGGCTATCCTTTTACCTGTCGGTATGAATCATTCATTTTAATGATTTTTGTCATGTTTTTTATTTCTAATACAAAGTAAATTTGCCTATAATGTCCAAGTCTACTAAAACAATTGCCGCCCAACTAGCAAAAACCTGCTACCATTGTGGAGAGGTTTGTGCCGAAGAAATCATCCCCTACGATGAAAAAAACTTCTGCTGCACAGGCTGTAAGTTGGTCTATGAAGTTTTGCTGGACAACGACCTTTGTGCCTACTACGACATCGAGACCAACCCCGGAGGCACACAACGCAATGTTTCCACCCGAAGTAATCGGTTTGATTACTTATCGGATCAGGATACAATCCTCAAATTGCTTGATTTTCAAAATGAGAATGAAAGTCACGTGACATTTACCATCCCGCTTATACACTGCGCCTCCTGTATCTGGCTTCTGGAAAACTTGCATCAATTACATGATTGCGTGATTTCGGGAAGGGTGGATTTTTTGAAGAAAAGCGTGCATATTAAGTTTAACCATCAATTGTTCAGCCTTCGGGATCTCGTATTGCTCCTTTCCCGAATCGGTTATGAGCCCTCCATAAACTTGGCAGATGTCGGAAATAAAGATGTCAAACCAACGGACAGGAAGTTGATTTATAAATTGGCCGTGGCAGGATTCTGCTTTGGCAACATGATGTTTTTTAGTCTACCGGAGTATTTTTCCGAGGCCGAATTGTTGGGGGATGGTTTTAGGGGATTGTTCAACTACCTAAATGTAGGTTTAGCCCTGCCTGTGTTTTTTTATTCGGCTACCGACTATTACCGATCCGCATGGATGGCATTGAAAAACCGGACCGTGAACATGGACGTACCCATTGCAATTGGGATATTTGCCTTGTTTTTTTTCAGTTTATATGAGATTTTTCTCGCCGGGCAAGAAGGGTACCTGGATACCTTGGGAGGGTTGGTGTTTTTTCTGTTGATCGGGAAACTCTACCAACAGAAAACATACGATACGTTATCTTTTGACAGGGATTATAAGGCGTATTTTCCCGTGGCTGTAACCCGTATCAAACAGGGAGCTGAAGAAGTAATTCCCCTTACCAAGCTTCAAGTGGGGGATATCATTCGGGTTAGGCACGAAGAATTGGTTCCTTCAGACAGCATTCTATTAGAAGGAGATGCAGCTATTGATTATAGTTTTGTGACGGGGGAGGAAGTGCCGGTGGTTAAAAAACAGGGCGAACTGGTATATGCAGGTGGTCGTCAGAAAGGCAATCCAATCACCCTGACAGTTCAAAAATCTCCTTCTCAGGGATATTTGACTGATTTGTGGAACAATGAGGCATTCGAAAAAAAGGAGGATAAGTCTCTCGAATCGCTTGCAACCCGGATTAGTGGCAAATTTACAGTGACTGTATTACTTATTGCCCTTGGGGCATTGGTGTATTGGAGTTATACAGATGTTGCTCTTGGAGTTCGGGCATTTACATCTGTGCTTATCATTACCTGTCCCTGCGCCCTGGCGATGTCAACACCGTTTACGCTGGGAAATACCCTGCGTATTTTTGGTCGGGGGAAATTTTACCTGAAAAATACGCAAGTCATTGAACGCATGGCGAGGGTAGATACTGTCGTTTTTGACAAGACGGGAACCCTTACAGATCCTGCTATGGCCAGCATCAGCTATCAGGGTGAAATTCTTACGCAACAAACGAAAGGGATCGTGAAAAGTCTGGTGAATAATTCCACCCATCCACTCAGTAACCGAATAAATTCATGGCTGGAAAGCGTCTCTCCTGAAACGTTGGAGAGCATGGAGGAAATAAGGGGAAAAGGCCTGGTTGGATATTACAAAGGGCAGGAAATCCGGTTGGGTTCGGCGGAATATACCAGTTCGGGAACCGATGGCGTTGTAGCAGGAAACCAAGTTTTTATTGCTGTCGAAGGAGAGGTTCTCGGCTGTTTCTCCATACAAAGTGGCCTAAGACCGGGGATATCCCGGGTGGTAGAAAATATGGGACAAGGAAGGGAAGTCCATTTTTTGTCCGGAGACCACGATCATGAGCGGGACCATTTACGGGGGGTTTTTGGATCCGAAGTCATCATGAACTTCAATCAAAGTCCTGTCCAGAAGTTGGAATACCTCAAGAAATTGCGACAAGCTGGAAATCAATCTGTGATGGTTGGAGATGGCTTGAATGATGCCGGAGCACTTAGAGAGAGCCAGGTGGGTATTGCGCTAACCACCCATGCGTCAAATTTTTCCCCGGCAAGTGATGCGATTATGGATGCTACGGCATTACCTAGTCTGCCCGCCTACCTCGATTTTGCCAAAACAAGCCGGAATATTATCAAAGCAAGCTTTGGACTGAGTTTTACCTACAATGCGGTGGGCGTTTTCTTTGCCGTACAGGGTTTGGTAAGTCCCTTGTTCTGTGCCATCCTGATGCCACTCAGTAGTATTTCGGTGGTAGTATTTACTACAATAGCCACAAATTATGTCGCCTATACCAGCGGATTGAAAAAGAAAATAATGTAATTATGGAAGTAATCTTTTTATTAATAGGAATCAGCGTCGTGATGGCATCCTCCTTTTTATGGCTCTTCATACGGGCCATGAAGAGTGGGCAATATGACGATACGTACACGCCATCCATCCGCATTTTATTTGACCAAAAAGTGAAAACCAAAGAAAAAGAAGTACCATCATCAAAATCAAAGTAATATGTCTGAAACTACACTGGAACGGTTTTATTACGACAATAAGATCGTAAAATACTTCGGCGCCGCCACCGTAATTTGGGGGCTGGCGGGCATGCTTATCGGAGTGCTGGCCGCTACGCAGCTCTTTCTGCCCGAGGCAAACTTAGGCAATCCGTATACCACTTATGGTAGAATTAGGCCGCTGCATACCAACGCGGTTATATTCGCCTTTGTGGGAAATGCCATTTTTGCCGGGGTCTATTATTCGATGCCCCGTCTGCTTAAAGCCCCCATGTGGAACAAGACACTGAGCTGGTTTCACTTTTGGGGATGGCAGGCTATTATCGTGTCGGCAGTGATTACCTTACCGTTGGGATTGACTTCATCTAAGGAGTATGCGGAACTGGAATGGCCGATTGATATCGCTATAGCGTTGGTATGGGTGGCTTTCGGTGCCAATATGATCGGAACCCTGATTAAGAGAAGAGAGAAACACATGTATGTGGCGATTTGGTTTTACCTGGCTTCTTTTGTTACAGTGGCGGTGTTGCATATCTTTAATTCCTTGGCCTTGCCGGTATCCTTGTTCAAAAGCTACTCGGCCTAT
This sequence comes from Cytophagales bacterium, assembly GCA_038209145.1. Taxonomy (GTDB): domain Bacteria; phylum Bacteroidota; class Bacteroidia; order Cytophagales; family Cyclobacteriaceae; genus Lunatibacter. The sequence continues at coordinate 23,755 of JBBQXZ010000012.1, forward strand.
GCGGGTGTTCAGGATGCGCTCGTGCAATGGTGGTATGGACATAATGCAGTGGCATTTTTCCTGACGACACCTTTTTTGGGTTTAATGTATTATTTTCTTCCAAAGGCTGCGAACCGTCCAGTTTACTCGTATAAGTTGTCCATCGTCCACTTCTGGTCGTTGATCTTTATCTACATCTGGGCAGGGCCACACCATTTGCTTTATACCGCTTTGCCCGAATGGGCGCAAGTGTTGGGGGTAGCCTTTTCAGTGATGTTGATTGCTCCTTCATGGGGAGGGATGGTCAATGGACTTTTAACGCTAAGGGGAGCTTGGGACAAGGTTCGTGTTGACCCGGTGTTGAAGTTTATGGTAGTGGCTGTTACAGCTTACGGTATGGCGACCTTTGAAGGTCCCCTTCTCTCGTTGAAAAATGTGAATGCCATTGCCCACTATACCGACTGGATAGTAGCGCATGTGCACATTGGAGCTTTGGGATGGAACGGGTTTCTGACCTTCTCGATGTTATATTGGCTGTGGCCAAGAATGTGGAAAACGACACTTTATTCAACCAAATTGGCCAATACCCACTTTTGGATGGGTACCATGGGCATTTTGTTCTATGCGCTGCCGATGTATGTAGCTGCATTGACTCAGAGTTTGATGTGGATGGAATTTGGCGATGGCGGTAGATTGGCCTATCCAAACTTTTTGGAAACAGTTATACAAATTGTTCCCATGTACATGCTGAGGGCATTTGGCGGATTGATTTATTTGTTGGGTGCCATCATAATGGTCTACAACATGATAAAAACTGCTGCCAAGGGATCCTTTCAAGAGGAAGAAGCAGATGAAGCTCCTGCCCTGTTGAAGCATGTGAGTACTTCCGGTGAATTTTGGCACAGGGCTTGGGAGAGAAAGCCTGTTTTCTTTACCATCCTGGCCACAGTAGCCATTCTGATTGGCGGCGTTGTGGAGATTATTCCTGTCATGTTGGTCAAATCAAATGTGCCTACCATTTCCAGCGTGCAGCCTTATACGCCGTTGGAGCTTCAAGGAAGGGATCTCTATATTTCCCATGGCTGTGTGGGGTGTCATTCCCAAATGATCCGTCCTTTCCGGGCGGAGACGGAGCGTTACGGGGAATATTCCAAGGCTGGAGAATATGTTTACGACAGACCTTTTCTATGGGGATCAAAACGTACCGGTCCGGATTTACACCGGGTAGGTGGCAAATATCCGGATAGCTGGCATTACCAACACATGGTAGATCCCAGGAGCATGTCGCCGGGTTCATTGATGCCCCCTTATCCTTGGCTGGTCGTAAACACCATGAGCCACAGTGACCTTCCAGCCAAGATACGAACGATGCAAAAGTTTGGTGTGCCCTATCCAGAAGGCTATGATGAGATAGCGGTGAATGATTTGATGATCCAGGCCAATGCCATCGTAGCTAATCTGAAAGAAACAGGGGTTGAGGTAGCCCCGGATACTGAAATTGTAGCGTTGATCGCCTACCTGCAACGGTTGGGAACCGACATTAAAAAAACCGCAGTCACAAACCCCTAAATTCCAAACTCATGTACAAAGAACTGTTAAGATCCATAGAAAATATTGAGATATATCCGATTATCTCCCTCGTCATGTTTGTGCTCTTTTTTGTAGGCATGTTCATCTGGATATTCCAGGTGGACAAAACCTATGTGGACCACATGAAGAACATGCCACTCAATGATGAACCTCAAAATGAAAACGGACATGAAAAGATTTAAATTGGCGCTGCTGGTCCTTTTCGGAATTGTTGCTTCCTTCCCGGCTTTTGCCCAAACTTCCGAAATCGGTTGGATGGAAAGGTTTAGTTCCCTGGAAAGCAATGAAGTTACCCTTTTAGCCATCATGGGGATCTTACTTCTACTGATCATTTTCCTGATGTTGTTGATGATTTATTTACTGGCGTTTTTGAGTAAAATGCTAAAGGTAGAATCACCCGGATTAGCAGTTAAGCTTAAGCCAAGTTGGTGGCAAAGTTTCAATAAAAAGTATGTCGTCGGAGAAATGACACCCGTAGCAGAAGAAAGGGATATCCAGTTGGATCACACTTATGACGGCATCCGGGAACTGGATAATTTTATGCCTCCCTGGCTTAAATATGTTTTCTACATTTCGATTGTGTTTGGGATGGGGTATTTTGTAAACTATACTGTATTGGGCATAGGCATGACCCAAATAGAAGAATACGAGCAGCAGTTGGCAATTGCCGCTGTAGAGGCAGAGGAAAGGCAGTTTTTGGCCGTATCGACTATTGATGAAACCAATGTTCAGTTTGATGCCAGTGGCCCCGCTATCAAGGCAGGCATGGCCCTTTATGAAAATAATTGCGTGGCCTGTCATGCTATCGACGGAGGGGGAGGAGTTGGTCCCAACCTGACAGATGCGTACTGGATTCACGGCGGCTCCATCGAAGATGTATTTGGGGTAGTCAAGTATGGTGTGATAGAAAAGGGGATGATCCCCTGGCAAGACCAGCTTAGTCCGGAAGAAATGCAGCAGGTATCCAGTTATGTCCTCACCTTGGTGGGTGCTACACCTGCCAATCCCAAAGCCCCCCAAGGGGATCTTTACGAGCAGGTTATTGAGCAGCCTACTGACGTCCTTACAGAGGATGAGTTGGGGGTAGAAGAAATTTAACAAGGAGAAGGTACTCCCAATAGTGATCTACGATCCTGGGAGTGCCTTTTATTAAGGTAGAAGAAAAATGAGCAAGAAAAATAGTTCTATCCTACCAGAGAATTTTCGGGATTCACTGGCAACTGTCAAAGAAGACGGAAGTAGAAGTTGGATATATCCAAAAAAAGTTTCCGGAAAATTTTACCAGTTGAGAACGTACGTATCGTGGGTATTGTTAGCCATTTTGTTTGCCGGCCCCTTTATTCGGGTCGATGGTAGACCCTGGCTCCTGTTCAATATTTTTGAGAGGAAGTTCATCATCTTCGGTGTGGTATTTTGGCCCCAGGATACCTATTTGCTTATCTTTTTGTTGTTGATTTTTGTTGTTTTTATCATTCTGTTTACGGTCGTGTTTGGCCGTGTTTTCTGCGGATGGGCTTGTCCTCAGACGCTCTTTATGGAAATGGTCTTCCGCAAAATTGAATATTGGATAGAAGGGGATTCAAATCAGCAGCGCAAACTCAATGAGATGCCATGGAACGGGGAAAAAATTGGGAAAAAATCCCTGAAAATGTCACTTTTTATCGGGATCTCCCTTTTGATTTCACACACTGTGATGGCGTATCTGATTGGGATAGATCGTGTCATGGAAATCGTAGTCCATCCTCCTGGAGAAAACATGGCCGGATTTCTGGGGCTTATGGCTTTTACGGGAATATTTCTTTTTGTCTTCTCCTGGTTTAGGGAACAGGCTTGTCTTGTCGTTTGTCCCTATGGGAGGCTGCAGGGGGTTTTATTGGACAACAATTCCATAAACGTAGCCTATGACCACGTACGCGGTGAACCTCGGGGAATGATTCGGAAAAACCAACCAGTAGCGGACACCCTTGGTGACTGTATTGATTGTACCCTTTGTGTGCAGGTCTGTCCCACGGGGATAGATATCCGTAACGGGGTGCAGATGGAATGTGTGAATTGCACAGCTTGCATCGATGCCTGTGACGAAGTAATGGTAAAAGTCGACAGACCAAAAGGCCTTATCCGCTATGCTTCCGAAACAAACATCAATGAGGGAACGCAACGGCTCCTTACTCCCCGGGTAAAGGGTTATTCCGTGGTTTTGATGTTACTTATTGGTGGATTTATATCGCTCTTGATGACCAGAGAAGATATGGGGGCTACCGTTACCCGCTTTAGGGGAATGACCTATCAGGAACGGGAAGGCGGATTAGTCAGTAACTTGTACGAGGTTACTTTCATTAACAAAACTTTCACCAGCCAAAAGGTGGCCTTAGTGACAGAGGACAAAAACTTCCGATTGGAGATGGTCGGTGACACAGATTGGACGCTTGAAGGCCAAACCAAATTTGATGGGAGGTTTTTCATCATCAAGGACCAGCAAAACATTCAGGTAAATCAGGAAGAGATCACCTTACTGTTTCTCCAGAATGGAGAGGTCATTGATGAAATTAAAACCAGTTTTGTAGCACCTGTCAGATAATCAAGAAAAACTTAAAACAAAATAGTGTATGGATTGGGGAAAAGGAATAGTATTGGTATTTGTGGCTTTTGCGGCAATCATGATCAGCATGGTGACCATATGTATGAAAAAGGACGACCTACACCTGGTTATGGAAAATTATTATGAAGAGGAAATTAAGTATCAGGATCATATTGACAAGGTGATCAATGCCAACGAATTGTCTTATCAGGCACTCCAGTTTGACAATTTACTTAAATCTGTTTCCATAAATCTCCCTGCTGGGGCCAAGGCGGAACTTCATCTTTTCAGGCCTTCTGATGCACGGCTAGATCAGAAATTAGTGGTGGAGGTTGTTAATGAAAATACTACTGTCGTGGATTTGGCCAAGCTTAAATCAGGTTATTGGTTGATGAAACTAACTTGGTCAGCTGAAGGAAAATCTTATTATCAAGAGAAAAAAATTACCATCTAAATGCTCTGGACTGCTTTTCTTTTGGGTTTTTTTGGTTCATTCCATTGCTTAGGCATGTGTAGTCCGATAGCCTTGGCTGTATCATCCAGGGACAAAAGCAGGTACCTAAAAAATAAGCTGATTTATAATGTTGGAAGAACTTTGACATACAGTGGATTGGGGGCAGTAATTGGTTTACTTGGTTTTTCACTGGCATTGGCAGGGATACAGCAGTGGATTTCCATCAGCATGGGCGTGCTGATTGTCGTGATGGCTTTTTTTTATAAGCGATCGGAACGGATAGTGGCGCAGTCAGGCCTGTATGGCGTAGTTGGAAGGATAAGGCAATCACTGGGTAAATACCTAAAAAGGGGTGGAACAAGTGCTTTTTTTGCCACCGGCCTGCTGAATGGGTTTTTGCCTTGTGGGATGGTTTACCTGGCATTGATAGCCTCCCTGGCAATGCAGAGTCCGCTGTATGGAGCTGCTTACATGTTTTTCTTTGGACTGGGAACCATACCAATGCTGCTTTCGGTGATGGTCACCCAACACATGGTGGCTGCATCGGTAAGAAATAAACTCACGAGAAGCATGCCCTATTTTGCGATGTTTATCGGCATCCTGTTTATTGTCAGAGGCATGGGCCTTGGGATTCATTACATTAGCCCCCACCTTGCCCCTCCATCCCCCGAGGGTGTGGTTGTTGAAATGACCCTATGTGACTAGTTTGAAAAATCCGGGATAAACGAAATTTTCAGGTTCTACGAAGTTCTTTAGAGTAAATCCCGCTTGAGCCAATTTAAATCGCTTTGCTAAACCCCGGCTTTATTTTTGGGGATTTCATATAAGGATCAAAAGCCATGCAAATATTTCGGATGAATGCGGTTCCCTGATCCAAAATCCGTATTTCACTGGCATCATATTCCAACAAGCCTTCATTCTTAAATTCTGTCAGTGATTTTAACCATTGGGGATTGTCAAATGGAGAATGCCCTATTGGCCATTTTGCCAGATTATTACAAATCAAGTCGAGTATGAAAGCTTTCATTTTAAGGTCCTTGACGCTCAGTTGATGTCCTTTTACAATGGTTGATTTTCCTTCCAGGATCATTGCTTTGTAGGACTCGAGTTGTTTTTCATTTTGAGAATAAGCGAAGAAGACATCGCTGATTGCACTGTTGCCCAATCCCAAAAGGATCTTGGATGGAAGGGTAGTATACCCCATAAAATTTCGGTGGAGGGTATTGTTTTTCTTGGCGATGAACAAGGGATCTGCTGACAGTCCAAAATGATCCATGCCGATTTCATGGTAACCCATGGCTTGAAGTAGGTTTTTGCCATGTTCATACAAGCCTCTTTTTTCTTCCTCATTTGGCAAATGCTTTTCGAAACTTCGTTGTGCGGGAAATGCTTCCGGCACATGGGCATAGCTGTAAAATGCAATCCGGTCAGGTTGGAGCTTGGAAACCTTGTCAAACGTATCGGAAATAGTCTGAACAGTCTGGTGGGGAAGACCATATATCAGGTCAAAATTTACAGACTGGTAGCCAATATTACGGGCTAGTTGGGTGACTTCTGCGACTTTTTCAAAAGGCTGGATGCGATGGATGGTTTTTTGAACCTTTAAGTCAAAATCCTGTATCCCAAAGCTCACTCTGGTAAAACCAACATCATAAAGGGCGTCGAGGTGGGCTTTGGTGGTGTTGTTCGGATGCCCTTCGAAACTGAGTTCCGCATTATCCAGTACCCGTACATGGCGTTTGATGTGACGGATTAAAATTTTTAAAGATTCGGGAGAAAAGAAAGTAGGAGTCCCTCCACCCAAATGAATACCCGCCAACTTTGGTTTTGAAGGAAGGATGTTAAGATAGGCATCCCACTCTTTCATCAACGTGGAAATGTACGGGATCTCCAAAGTATGGTTGGTCGTAATCCGTTTGTTACAACCACAATATGTGCATAAGCTTTCGCAATAGGGAAGATGGATATATAAGCTGATTCCTTCCTGATCTCCGAAATGTTGATAGGCTTTTTGGACGGATTTTTCCCATGCAGACTGTGTCATGCCATTCTCCCAGAAGGGTACCGCCGGATAGCTGGTATATCTGGGAGCCGGGACATTGTACTTTTGGATCAAATCTAACGGAGGGCTTTGCATGGAACAATTGGATATATATGCAAATTTCCTAAAAATCCGGAAGGTATTTTATGACAACTGAATGGGTAAATCCTGATTAAAGTCATCTAATAAAAAAGAAATGAGGTAAGGGAAAAATCCTTACCCGATAAAACCTGTAAGTTCCATACATAATTTTCAAGGCAATGGATTACCTCAAATCCAGACAGATCAACCTTCGGAGGGCTGCATGGACTTTTTGCTTATAAGAAATTTTCAACAGGGACATAGGGTAAGCCAAAGGTCTCCGAAATAGCTTCATAGACCACATGTCCCTGAATGATATTCAGTCCTTTCAGCAATTCCGGCTGATCGGTAACGGCTTTCTTCCAACCTTTGTTGGCAAGTTCCAGTGCGTAGGGGAGGGTGGCGTTCGTCAGTGCAATGGTAGACGTGTAAGGTACCGCCCCCGGCATATTCGCCACGCAATAATGCAGTACGTCATCTATGACGTATGTTGGGTCTTCATGGGTGGTAGGCCGGCAAGTTTCTATACACCCACCCTGATCTACGGCCACGTCCACAAGCACCGAGCCCGGCATCATGAGTTTCAACATGTCCCTGGTGATGAGGTGTGGAGCCTTAGCTCCAGGGATCAAAACGGCACCAATTATTAGGTCGGCAGTGGGTAGGAGCTTCCGGATGTTAAATTCATTGGACATCATGGTCTTCACGTTGGCCGGCATCACATCGGAGAGGTACCTCATCCTGGGCAAAGATACATCCAAGATAATGACATCAGCGCCAAGTCCCGCAGCCATCCAGGCCGCTTGGGTGCCGACAATTCCCCCGCCTAAAATAAGCACTTTTGCCGGCAGTGTACCGGGAACTCCTCCCAATAAAATGCCCCTGCCTCCTAGCGGTTTTTCCAGGTAATTGGCCCCTTTTTGCACGGCCATTCTCCCTGCCACTTCCGACATGGGAACCAATAACGGCAGGCTTCGGTCCAGCCGCTCAACCGTCTCATAAGCAAGGCAAATAGCCTTGCTTTGAATCATTGCCCTGGTCAAAGGCTCGTAGGAAGCAAAGTGGAAATAAGTAAACAAAAGTTGATTTTCCCGAATCAGGGAATATTCTGAAGCAATCGGTTCCTTTACCTTGATGACCATTTCTGCCATGCCGTAGACCTCCTCAATGGTTGTGAGAATTTTGGCACCTGCCGATTGATAGAGTTCATCGGGAAATCCACTCCCTTTGCCTGCCTCAAATTGGACATAAACTTTATGGCCTTGCTTTGTCAATTCTTTGGCCCCGGCAGGTGTGAGTGCAATCCTGTTTTCGTTGTTTTTTATTTCTTTTGGTACGCCTACGATCATTTTGTTTGGGTGTTTTTATGGAACTACATGGGAATCGTTTTGGGTAGATTACGATTCAACGCGATACATTAAACTTAAAAACGGCATTTGATGCTTAGAATAGGAATTGGCCATTTTTCCAGTCATTCCATAAATGGGATCTCTGTTGAATTCTGTCTTCAAAAGTAAACAGTTTTGAATAAAACATATTACTTCTTGGGGGTTTTACCGTAAAAAATTATCCATTGGGTATTGGATTTTTCAAAATAAAACAAAAATATATGAAATAATGGATTTAAATTCTAAGAATAATAAAGTAAATTAATTTATCGTAAAGATTAAGTCGGACGGAATAAAATTTTTCATTCTGATATTTATTGGTTAAAAACAGAATAATAGTATATTTTATCGGAAAAATAATCTAAATTATAATTGGAATTTCTCACAAATTTCTGTATTTTTGATGCACTTGCACTTTTCCCTCATTGAAAAAAAGTAGTGATTATAATTAAAGAAATGGAAGAATTGTCCACGTTGAATATTAAGAAAGTTGTCGGGTTGGATCGGGCGCATGTTTTGGAAGATTTTAGGTTGGCCATGACAAGCAGGCACGCATCCTTGATGGGTAGGAAGGAAGTCTTCATGGGGAAAGCAAAATTCGGTATTTTTGGGGATGGCAAGGAGCTGGCTCAATTGGCGATGACCCGGTACTTTGAACTGGGGGATTTTCGTTCCGGATATTACAGGGATCAGACGTTTATGTTTGCCACTGGCGAGTTGGGTATTCAGGAGTTTTTTGCACAGTTGTATGCCCATACCGACGTGGAGGCCGAGCCGGCCTCCGCGGGCAGGCTAATGAACGGACACTTTGCTACCCGGTCTCTTCATCCCGATGGGAGCTGGAGAAACCTGATGAATATCAAAAACTCCACTGCTGATATTTCCCCCACGGCTGCACAGATGCCCAGACTTGTCGGTTTGGCTTATGCCTCCAAACTCTATCGGGAAAACAAACAGCTTCACCATTTGACCGATTTTTCTAACAAAGGAAACGAGGTGGCCTGGGGTACTATCGGCAATGCCTCCACCGCTGAAGGAATGTTCTTGGAGACAGTAAATGCCGGAGGTGTCTTACAGGTGCCTATGATCATTTCTATCTGGGATGACGGGTATGGCATATCGGTAACCAACGAATATCAGATAACCAAAGCCAGTATATCTGAAGCCATGGAAGGCTTCAGGAGAACATACGAGAAGAACGGCTATGAGATTTTTGTCGTGAAAGGATGGGATTATGAGGGACTAATGGAAACCTATGCAAAGGCTGCCAAAATCGCCCGTAATGAACACGTCCCGGTGCTAATCCATGTTATTGAAATGACACAGCCCCAAGGGCACTCCACTTCGGGATCCCATGAGCGGTATAAATCTAAAGAAAGACTGGCTTGGGAAGCAGAATATGACTGTATACCAAAGTTTAAGTCCTATATATTGGAGAATGAAATCGCTACCGAGGAGGAACTTGACGAAATCGACAAGGAGGTAAAACAATACGTTAAGCAGAGCAAGGACAAAGCATGGGAAGCTTTTAATGCGGTTATCAGTTCAGAACTGAAACAGGCAGTTTCCCTAATTCAAAAAGCAGGGGCACTGAGCGGGCAAAGAACTATTTTGGAGCAAATGACTCAGGATTTGGTAAAGACCATTAATCCTGTCCGAATGGATTTCATAAGTACCGTGAGGCGGGCTTTGTGGACGATGAGGCATGATCCTGTGGAGATCAAAGAAGAATTGCTGAATTGGTACAGCAGGCAGGAACATATAAATAAAGAAAGGTATAACAGTCACTTATATAGTGAATCCTCACAAAGGGCCTCCCTGGTACCGGAAATACCGGTATATTATAAGGAAGACTCTCCCTTGGTTGATGGTAGGGAGGTGTTACAAGCCTGCTTTGATCATATGCTTGACAGAGATCCCCGGGTTTTCGCCATTGGCGAAGACGTTGGGAAAATCGGCGATGTGAATCAGGCTTTTGCCGGATTACAGGCCAAATATGGAGAACTTCGGGTTACGGATACAGGAATCCGGGAATGCACCATTATCGGTCAAGGCATAGGTGCGGCTCTCCGTGGTTTGCGGCCTATTACCGAGATACAATACCTGGATTACCTGGTGTATGCCTTGCACACATTGACCGATGATTTAGCATGCCTTCATTACAGAACCAAAGGGGGACAGAAAGCACCCCTGATCATACGTACTAGAGGTCACCGCTTAGAGGGTGTCTGGCATTCAGGTTCGCCTATCAGTATGATTTTAGGTAGTCTCCGCGGAATATTATTGTGCGCACCCAGGAACATGACCCAAGCTGCAGGCATGTATAACACCCTTCTTCAGTCAGATGAGCCGGCTATTATCATTGAGGTGCTCAATGGATACCGGTTGAAGGAGAAAATGCCAGCCAATATTGGTAAGTTCACGGTGCCTTTAGGTAAGCCAGAAGTTCTAAGGACAGGAACAGATATCACAGTGGTCACTTATGGGGCCATGTGCCGCATTGTTATGGGAGCTGCTGATGCCCTCGAATCCATGGGAATATCCCTTGAGGTTATTGATGTTCAAACCTTAATTCCGTTTGACACTTCGCATGTCATTGGCAAGTCCATCGCCAAGACCAACCGGGTCATTTTTGCCGACGAAGATGTGCCCGGAGGAGCTTCAGCTTTCATGATGCAACAGGTCATGGAAGGGCAGGGAGCTTACTACGAGTTGGACGCTGCGCCTGTTACTATAGCTGCAAAGGAACACCGTCCTGCGTACTCGTCGGATGGGGATTATTTCTCAAAACCAAGTGTGGATGATGTCGTTGAGGTGGCGTATGGTATTATGAGTGAAAACGATCCGGAAAGATTTCCACCCTTATTCTAAGGTTCTGAAACCCTATTTATTGAGTTCTGCGGATTTGGGCCAACGTAAAATCAGGGGAGGAAACCTGATTACTAAGATTTAATTGCTTGTCTTGGATCTGCAGGTCCAGCCGGATGGTGTCATTTCTGAAGATGCTGTTCCACCCCAAGGACAACATGCCATAACGAATATTCCCTTCAATGGCCCTTTCCCTTTCGTCTGCCAGTATTCTGGGAAACCTCCCGTTAAAAGTGGTAAAATAAGGTGCGTCAGACCATTTAAATTCGGTATATTGCCCGCTTCTTTTAATAAAAAACTTAACAAAAATGTTGTAATAATTTGGATTTTCCTTCACCCAGATTGTGTCCCGTATTACGATGTTATTTATCAAAGGAAAGATAATCCAGTCTCTGTTGTTGAATGAGGGTGCTTCTGCGGGACGATTCGCATAGGTGATTAATGTGCCTTGATTGTTGACTTGGTATTCTAGTTCATTAAAGGGTGGGTTGATATCCCTTGGATTCAATCCCAAATCACCTTCTCCATCCCTGAAATTCAAGGTCACGATCAACGAATCCGCATCATTGGTTACTACAAATTCCACGTTATTGAAGCTGATTTCAGGTACAGTTGGAAAATCCTCCGGAGGAGATATGCAAGAAAATCCCACGGATAATAGGAGAAGAAGAATGGTCTTATTTACTACCTTCATGGTTTCAGTAACATTATGCAGCGACTTGTTTGATGTAAATTTGATTAAAAAAAGGCTCTAACCATAAAATTAACGATGAAATATTTCAAAAGTTTTTCACATGCCCTAAAAAATATGGGAGAAAACGACTTTGAAGACATGGCCCTTGAGCTTTTTCATTTTCAGGCAGCCGAAAACCCTGTTTACAAAGCCTATATTCAAGCCCGCAAAATTAACCCCAAGACGATATCGACCGTTGTACAAATACCCTTTCTCCCCATATCTTTTTTTAAATCCCAGCAGGTTTATTGCGGGCCGGGATTGGATCCGGAAAAATTCTATTCCAGCAGTGGGACTTCCGGACAGGTCAACAGCAAACATTACTATTGGTCCGAACCGTTCTATCTGGAACATGCCAGACAACTGTTTGAAGACACCTATGGCAATTTGGGGGATTTTCACATTTTGGCTCTTCTTCCCTCTTATCTTGAGCGTCAGGGTAGTTCACTTGTAGCTATGGTTGACTATTTTATTTCTCAAACCAATTCCCCTTTATCCGGTTTTTATTTATACGATTACCAAAAACTAACCAGCACCTTATCCGCATGTAAGGAGTCAGGCAAAAAAGTGCTTTTAATAGGTGTTACTTTTGCTTTATTAGATATGGTGGAAGGGCTAGATGAGCTACCTGTATTGGATAGTCTGATTGTGATGGAAACGGGGGGAATGAAAGGAAGGCGGAAAGAAATGATCAGAGAAGAGGTTCACGATCACCTGAAAATGGGTTTCAAGGTTGATGCCATTCACTCAGAATATGGCATGACTGAAATGTTGTCCCAAGCCTACTCAAAAGGCTGTGGAAAATATACACTTCCTTTATCAATGAACGTTTACATCAGAGATACACATGATCCCTTTACCTTTCAGGACAGTAAAATAGGTGGAATGAATATCGTCGACCTGGCAAATTTCCATTCTTGTGCTTTCATAGAGACCCAGGATTTGGGAAGAAAACATGCAAATGGAGAATTGGAAATCTTGGGGAGATTTGACAACAGTGATCTTCGGGGGTGTAATTTAATGTTGAATTAGTTTTGTATTGCTTTTATATTTATTCATATTTGACCAATAAAAAAATAGAATCATGAAAAGTTTAGTTATTTCATTGTTGTTCGTGGCTATTTTGGCTATGGGAGCCTGTGCTTCCAGCAAACCATGCCCTGCTTATGCCAAGGCAGCATACGCCAAGCAAGTTAAGGGATAAGGATATGCTGACTTTAATAGTCAGCATATTTTTTTACATCCTCTTCCGAGATGGATTTACTGCCTAGAATGACAAGGCGTTCAACCACGTTTCTCAATTCACGAATATTTCCTGTCCATGGATTTTGCTGGAGTTTTTTGATTGCGGACTCATCAATTTCCTTTTTGGAAGTACCATATTCTCCTGCAATGTCTGTCAAAAATTTATCAACCAATAGGGGGATATCGTCTACCCTGTCTCTTAAAGGAGGTACTTGGATAACGATAACACTCAGCCGATGGTAAAGATCCTCGCGGAATTCCCCGCTTTTGATCTCTGCTTTTAGGTCTTTGTTGGTAGCAGCCAGGATACGGACATCTATGGAAATATCTTTGTCACCACCCACCCGGGATATTTTGTGTTCCTGCAAGGCACGTAACACCTTGGCCTGGGCAGACAAACTCATGTCTCCCACTTCATCCAGAAAAAGAGTACCGCCATGGGCTTGTTCAAATTTACCCTGACGTTGTTTAATGGCTGAGGTAAAGGCACCTTTTTCATGACCAAACAATTCACTTTCTATCAATTCTGAGGGGATCGCAGCACAATTAACAGCAATGAATGGGGCGTGGGCACGGTTGCTTTTTTCGTGAATCCAGTGGGCTACCAGTTCCTTTCCGGTTCCGTTGGGGCCTGTGATAAGAACCCTCGCATCGGTGGGAGCTACTTTTTCGATGATGTCCTTTACCTGATAGATTCCCCTCGACTCACCCACCATATCCAGTTTTTTGGAAAGCTTTTTTTTAAGCACTTTGGTTTCCTGTACCAAGGTTTTTTTATCCAACGCATTTCGGACCGTGAGTAGTAAACGGTTTAAATCAGGAGGTTTTGGGATAAAATCAAAAGCTCCTTTTTTTGTGGCTTCTACGGCTGTTTCTATGCTGCCATGGGCTGAAATCATGATAAACTGAGGCTGCCTCTCTAGGCTTAGGCATTTGGTAAGCACCTCCATGCCATCCATCTTAGGCATCTTGATGTCGCAAAGGACCAGATCAAAATCCTGTTTTTCAATCATTTCAAAGCCTTCCTGTCCGTCTTGCGCTTCAAAAATTTCATATTTTTCGTATTCAAGAATCTCTTTCAAGGTGGATCGGATTACCTTTTCATCATCGATGATTAAAATTTTCGGCATTTAGATACTACTTATTTTAGGTGTATTAAAAGTGCAAGCCTGTAAGCCGGGTTCTGTCTTGCCGCAGACGGACAACGTCCTAATGCGGCAATACCTGTCATTTATCTAGCCCAAGCCTCACGACTTGGGTCCATCGATCTACCCACTCCGGTTTCCCTGCGGGATTGGGCGAGCAACCCTTAGCCCGGAGCCTATTTGATCTTTCAACCCATAAGGTTTGCCTGCTCCCGATGTCGCCACCGGGACGGTGGGCTCTTACCCCACCATTTCACCCTTACCCTTACCTGAATAGGTGAAGGGCGGTTTATTTTCTGTGGCACTTTCTGTAACCATTCCGTCGCCAGAGTGATCCCTTCCCGTT
>JBBQXZ010000013.1:0-37734 GCA_038209145.1 Cytophagales bacterium
AGCCAGGTTTTTTTTAAAACTGTGAAGCTACCCGTTTGAAGTACGCCATGCTTTCTTTCACCTCCGGCAGGTTGTTTTCCCAATTGTGTTCGTATTCGGCAGAAAATACCCCTTTGAATCCCTGGCGGTTTAATTCGTGCAGAACTCCCGCCACATTGCAGGTTCCTGTGCCCCAGGGGATGTCATGGGCATTTCTTGTACCCCATGTATTCAAATCTTTGAAATGAAGGCTGATAATTTTGCCTTCCAACTTTTTCAAACTTTCCACCGGATCCAAGCCTGACCGTACCCAGTGCCCAATATCTGCGCAAACACCCATCAACGGACTTCTTCCTTCTAAAAGGCGTAGGGGAATTTCCGGATGCCAGTAGAAGGAAGGAATTGGATGGTTGTGAAGGGCTATCTTGATCTGGTGCTCCCCACAAAGTTTTTCAATCATATCGTACTGGTCGGGACGGGGCTCTGTGGTAATGATTTCTATTCCCAGTTCTTTGGCAAAAGCAAAGACATTTGGCCAGTCTTCGTCACTTGGACTCACTACTCCGTACGCCACAGCTTGGATGTCGTATTTTTTCAAAAGGGATTTAATGGTTTCCAAATCTTGGGGATTTGCTGTAAAATCAGTGGTAGGCTTTCCTCCTTTGGTGATTTTTTGACCTGGGTAGAGTTCTACATACTTTACACCGATACTGTTTAGTTTTTCCAGGGTTTCCTCAAAGGAAAACAAGCGAAAGGTGTAAGCCTGGCTGCCCACCTTCCAGTCTGCGGGAATACCCTCTTGGGCAAATATTGCCACAGAAATCAAAGCACATAGGGTTGAAAATATTCCCTTCAATAGAAGTTGCTTGATCATTATTGATTAGTTTTATAGGTTTATGTTTTAATTAATGCATTAAAAGTATTCAAAATTTGCCCAGATTGGTTGCTTCCCATGGAAAAGTAACCGAAAATAGCAGAAAAAACCTTGCCCATCCTACGTAACTACCACCAATATGAACATTACTAATTTCTTCAACATCCTTTTTCTGCTAAGTTTGAGCCTTAATAATTTGCTCGCTCAGCAGGAGGCGGTAGGGGTAATCCAGACCCCCTTGGGTGAGATATACCTCAAACTGCACGATGAAACCCCTGCCCATAAGGCAAGTTTTATCCAATTGGCAGAGGCTGGCTACTGGGATTCGTTAACCTTCAACCGGGTCATTCCTGATTTTGTAGCCCAGGGAGGCTGTCCGGATACACCGGAGGGATTCACTGATTCCGAATATTTATTGGAGCCAGAGTTTGTAGATTCCTATACCCACGTCTATGGAGCAGTGGGTGCGGGAAGGGATGATAACCCAGGGAAACTCTCTGCGAGGTGTCAGTTTTACATCGTGCACCAAACGGAGGGTATTCCACGGCTGGACGGTAATTACACCGTTTTTGGTCAGGTCATCAAAGGCATGGATGTCGTTGATAAGATTGTCAATGCTCCTAGGGATGCTAAAGATGAACCCTTGGAGCCGATCACGCTTCGGGTGAGCATTCGCTATAAGGATAGGGATTATATTCAAGAGCTTGGGAAGTTATAATTGATGGGAATAGGGAAGCAGGGTTGAACGCCTTCCAGAAAGATGTGTTTTTTGTAGCAGACACTTAATCTGTCCATCTTATTAAATACGATACTATCCGTTAAACCCATTTATCCATGAAAAAACGAGTTACATGCTGGCTGATTTTTTTGTTTATAGCTTCTTTGTATTCCGCATTTACCCAAGAAGATCCCTTTTTACGGGATTTTTTGCAGCGTTGGAAAAGTTCGAAGGAGTATATGGTTGCCGTAGCGGAAGCCATGCCAGAGGAAGCATACGGCTTTAGACCAATTGCGGAAGAGATGACCTTTGAAGAGCAGTTGATGCATATCGCCGTTGTGGTGGAATGGCATACCTTCAGTCGGTTTGGAGGCTTGGATACCCCGTTCAGATCGGATGAGTTTCGTTCCGAAGGCCGCACCAAGGAGGAGATAATCGGTGTGCTGGAACAGGAATTTGATAAGGCTGCTGAATTTATTCGAACGTTTGATTCCGGCAGGCTAGATGAAACAAATACGTATGCGCAGTTTACCCGTTCCCGAAGGCAATTTCTATTGCTGTTGGCTGACCATGTTACCCATCACCGTGGACAACTATTGGTTTACCTGAGGTTAAAGGGAATAAAGCCACCCAATTACATCCAATTTCAATAGCTTAGAAGTTGAATAGTGATGGTGCCTTTGATTTACTTTGATTTAAAAGGTTACCCGTGTGTTTTCGGTTGTCTTTCTTTTAATAAATACCCATCTTACGCATCTTTTACTTGCTATTCATTCCATAAACACTCATGTATGTCGTATAAGTATCTTTGGTGTCTGATTTTATTATTCCAGGTGACGGTTATTGCTGCCCAGACCCCCACCGCTAAAAAATCACTTCCCCTTGCCGAAGGCAATCCCACGGCAGTGGGTATGTCTCCAGCTAGGTTACAGCACATTGATGCCATGCTTCAGGCCTCTGTATCGGATGGGGATATTCCGGGGGTGGTTGCTTTGATTGCCAAAGACGGTAAAATCGCTTTTCACAAAGCCTATGGCACGGCAGATGCTGCCAAAGGTGAAGCCATGAAGACGGATGATATTTTCCGGATAGCGTCCCAATCCAAAGCCGTCACTTCCACGGCGGTGATGATGCTCTGGGAAGAAGGTAAATTCCGGTTGGATGACCCCATTTCCAAGTACATCCCTGAATTTAAAAACCCTCAGGTATTGCAGAATTTCCGGTATGCGGACACCACCTACACCACCCGCCCGGCCAACAAAGAAATTACCATCAGGCACTTGCTCACCCATACATCAGGGCTGGGGTATGGTGTCATTGATGGGGATGAGCGCATGAAGCTGATCTATGGCAAGGCAGGCACCACCGATCTATTTACCACCGAGGACGTTAGCATTCAGGAAGTGGTGATGAAGTTGGCCAAATTGCCGCTTCACCACGACCCAGGAGAAAAGTACACCTACGGCATGGGGTTAGATGTCTTGGGCTACTTGGTGGAGGTTATTTCAGGGATGCCCTTTGACCGTTTTTTGAGAGAGAGGTTATTTGATCCCTTGGGCATGGATGATACCTGGTTTTACCTTCCAGAATCCAAAGCCAATCGGCTGGTAGCCATCCATCATATGGTGGACGGCTCCTGGGAAAATTATCCGGACACTTTTTATGAAGTCAACTACCCCATCAAAGGTGCCAAACGTTTTTTCTCCGGGGGAGCGGGATTATCCAGCACCGTAAAGGACTATGCGACCTTTTTGCAGATGTATCTGAACGGAGGCGAGCTTAATGGTGTGCGCATCCTAAGCCGTACCACGATTGCAGCCATCATGGCTGATCAGACAGGTCCTTTATATGGGGGTGAAAACCAACATTATGGCTTGGCCTTCGGCGTTTTGACTGAAAAAGGTCAGGGTAGGGGTGGAGACGGCAGTGTCGGTACCTTTGTCTGGGGCGGTTACTTTAATACCCAGTATTTTGCAGACCCCAAGGAAAACATCGTGGGCATAATCATGAAACAAACCCAGGGAGGCACCGGTGATCAGACCTCTTGGAAATTCAAACAGATGGTTGGTGCTGCTGTAGATAATTGATAGCCCTATTCAATATTACTATGAAAACGTGGTTAACGATTGGCTTTTGCTTTATTTTAAGTGCTGTTTCAGCCCAGCAGCTTCGTGTGAAGCAGGTCGCTGTATTGGAGGAAACTACTCCTGCCAATGTTGGCATGTCACCCGAGCGGCTCCAACGGATAGATGTCATGATTCAGGAACAAATAGCAAAGGGAGCCATTCCAGGCGCAGTGGCACTCGTGGCGAAAAACGGCAAACTCGTTTACCTAAAATCGTTTGGTAAGGTAGATGCCTCTTCAGATGCCCTGCTTGAGAAAGATCATATTTTCAGGCTGGCCTCCCAGACCAAGTCCATCACTTCGACAGCTGTCATGATGCTCTGGGAAGAGGGGATGTTTAGACTTGACGACCCTATTTCCAAGTATATTCCAGCCTTTAAAGCGATGCAGGTACTGGAAAAATTCAGTCTTTCTGACTCAAGCTTTACGGCCAGGCCTACTTTGGGAGAAATTACCATCCGTCATTTATTGACGCATACCAGTGGATTGGGTTACGGAATGATAGATCCAGACGAGCGGATGCGGATGATTTATACGAAAGGAAAGGCGGTAAATGCATTTACTACAAATGATATCAGCATTGAGACTTTTGTCAATAACCTCGCAAAGATGCCGCTGCATTTTGATCCGGGAGTAAAATACCAATATAGTTATGGATTAGATGTGTTGGGCTATTTGGTGGAAGTCGTATCCCAAATGCCTTTTGACCAGTTTTTGAGACAAAGGCTATTTGATCCGCTTGGAATGGATGATACCTGGTTTTATTTGCCGGAGGATAAAGCTAGTCGATTGGTGAAGGTACAGCAAAAATCCTCGGGAGTTTGGCAAAACCTGCCTGAAGGAAATGTCTTGGCAGATTATCCGGTCAAGGGCGCACAAACTTTTTTTGCGGGTGGGGCCGGGTTGGTCAGTACCGCCCGGGACTATGCCTTGTTTCTTCACATGTATCTAAACGGTGGGGAAGTCAATGGTCAACGGTTTCTTAGTCCATCTACGATAGAAATTGTCTTGGATAACCATTCTGCTGATTTATATGGGGGTTCTGGAAGTTATCATGGTTTGGCGTTTAGTGTCCTCCGTCCAGCGGGTGTAGCGAAAGGAGGGGTAGGAAGCGCCGGAACTTTTAGTTGGGGTGGGTATTTCAATACCCAATATTTTGTGGATCCGCAAGAAAATGTAATCGGGATACTACTCAAGCAGACAGTGGGCAGTTCAGGAGATGAAACAGGCTGGAAATTTCAGCAGCTAGTAGGGGCGGCCATAGACGATTAAACAGGGAGATTTGTGTTATTGATTTGGCCTTCCAAGGTGCTTTTTCCTTATATTTGCAGGCTATGAGCGAAAAATCATTCAAACGATATACCGTAACTTCTGCCTTGCCCTATGCCAATGGACCGCTGCATATCGGGCACCTGGCGGGATGTTACATTCCTTCGGATATATATGTCAGGTATTTGCGCGCTCGGGAGCGTGACGTGGCCTACGTTTGTGGGTCGGATGAGCATGGCGTGGCAATCACCATCAAGGCCAAGAATGAGGGCCTTACCCCGCAGGAAGTAGTCGACCGCTACCACAAATTGATGAAGGAAAGTTTCAATACGTTTGGGATTAGCTTTGATCATTATTCCCGTACATCTGCCCCCATCCACCATGAGACGGCAGCTGGACTTTTCAAAGACCTTTATGACAAAGGGGAGTTTTTGGAACAGGTCAGTGAACAGTACTACGATGAAGAGGCCAGCCAGTTTTTGGCGGACCGCTATATCGAAGGAATATGTCCAAAATGTGGCTACGAACATGCCTATGGCGATCAGTGCGAAAAGTGTGGTTCCTCCTTGAGCCCAACCGATTTGATCAATCCAAAATCCAAGCTAAGCGGTAATTCCCCAGTATTGAAAGAAACCAAGCACTGGTTTTTGGATTTGGGGAGGTACACGGCCTTTTTGAAAAAATGGATACTCGAAGACCACAAGGACGACTGGAAGAACAACGTACTCGGTCAGTGCCGCAGCTGGTTGGAAGCCGGTGATGGACTGCAGCCTCGCTCGATGACCCGGGACATGGACTGGGGAATCCCTGTTCCGCTTCCTGAGGCAGAAGGGAAAGTGCTCTATGTGTGGTTTGACGCACCTATCGGTTACATTTCTTCCACGAAGGAGTGGGCTAAGGAGAAAGGAATTGACTGGGAACCCTATTGGAAAGACAAGGGCACCAAGCTGGTTCATTTTATCGGGAAAGACAACATTGTGTTTCACTGCATTACTTTCCCTGCCATTCTAAAAAACCTCGGGGATTTTATACTGCCGGAGAATGTGCCCGCAAATGAATTCCTGAACTTGGAAGGGGATAAGATTTCTACCTCCCGCAACTGGGCGGTTTGGCTGCATGAGTACCTGCAGGAATTTCCCGGAAAGCAAGATGTACTGCGATATGTCCTGACGGCCAATGCCCCGGAGACAAAAGACAACGATTTTACCTGGAAAGATTTTCAGACCAGAAACAATTCGGAACTTGTAGCTATTTATGGCAATTTTGTAAACCGCGCTGTGGTATTGACCCATAAATTCTTTGAGGGGAAGGTACCCGAACGGGGAACTCTTTCCCCATATGACCTGGAAGTACTGGAAGAGATGGCCGCTTTTCCGGAAAAAATAGCCCAATCCTTGGAGCGTTTCCGATTCAGGGAAGCCTTGGGAATCATGATGGATCTAGCCCGCTTGGGCAATAAATACCTTGCTGATACCGAGCCTTGGAAAGTGATCAAGACCAATCAGGACCGTACCGCGACCATTTTGAACTTAGCCCTAAATATTGCGGCGAATTTAAGTATTGTGTCCGCTCCATTTTTGCCTTTTACAGCTGCTAAATTAAAGGAGACGCTTGGATTGGGACTACTGCTATGGAAGGATGCCGGCAAGGGTCAATTACTTGTCACAGGTGCAGATATTGCCCCAGCAACCCTATTGTTTGAAAAGATAGAGGATGAAGCCGTAGCCGCTCAGGTGAACAAACTGTTGGCTTCCAAAAAGCAAAATGAGAAGTCAAATGCCCAGATGGCACCCATGAAGGATATCATTACTTACGATGATTTCGCAAAGCTGGATATGCGGATCGTGACCATCTTGGCTGCCGAGAAAATGCAAAAATCAAAAAAGCTGCTCAAATTAACGGTAGATACTGGTCTTGGGAATAGAACAGTCCTCAGTGGAATTGCCGAGCATTTTGCACCAGAAGAGCTCATCGGCAAACAAGTAACCATGTTGATTAACTTGGCACCAAGAAATATGATGGGTATTGATTCGGAAGGGATGGTTTTAATGGCCGAAGATGCCGGCGGCAAACTCAAGTTACTACACCCCCATGAGCCCACGAATCAGGGATCGACCATCAGTTAAGCGATTCATTGAGGCTTGTTCTCTTTAAAAATTATGCCTACCTTTTTCTAGGTAATGTTTTGTAATTCAAACAACTTAGCTTTTTTTGTTTTTACTCTTAATTGGTGTACTTTTTGATGATTCCTTTTTATTAATTAACTGATATATGAAATTTTATGTACTATTGATCTCTGTTCTCATGGGAATAACCGATTCAAATATTATTACCCTGGAAGATCTGAAATGGAAGAATCGGGTTTTGCTTGTTTTTCCTTCTCCTGATGAGGAGACTCCTGTCATTTGGGAGATGAAAGACAGCCTCTTGGTAGAGATTTCAGAAAGAGATTTGATCTATTTTGTATTTGGGGATAGCCTTATTACAAATTCCACTTTTAATTTTGATGAAGGCTATGAAGAAACGATCCGATCAAGATATGCACTGGGTTCCAAAGAACTTTGTTGGGTTCTGCTGGGAAAGGATGGGGGATCAAAATTGAGAAAGGAAGGTGCTGCTCCGGACTGGGAGTTACTTTTTAGAACCATTGATGCCATGCCCATGCGGCAGAGGGAAATCAGCAGAAAAAATTGATGGTTATTAAATATTGAAGCTATCTTACCTTATTTGCGGATTTCCAGTGCTGCTTTTTCCATGTATTCCGCAAGGAGAGGAAGGCTGTTGTTTTTCCCAGAAGCTTCCTGCAGGTAGCGGAGGGCTTGGGCAGGCTCGTCATTGAAATAATGGTAAAGTCCTTTGTTTCTAAGGGCAAATGCGTTGTTGTTGTCTTGACTCAGGCTATAATTGATGTCATCCAAACCACGCTCCAAGTCTCCCAAAAACAACAGATATAGTCCCCTGTTATTATAATAATAAGGTTGGTTGAGATTTATTGAAATCGCCTTTTCCACCAGTTCCAAAGCCTGGGCATAATCCATGACTTCAAAGGCAAGCAAGGACTCCAAATTATAAATATTGGGTTCTCTTGCGTTTAGTATTTTAGCAGCATTTAGATCTATTTGGGCATCCTCGAAATTCTCTTGATAATAATAAATAGTGGCCCTGTTCACAAGCACGTCCGAATTATCAGGAGCAAGAGAGATGGCTAGCGAAAAAGCTTCCAGTGCTTTGCCATAATCGGAGAGTTCGGTATAGGTGAGTCCTTGGATAAAATAACCTCTGCTGTCTTGGGGTATGGCCTTTATCAATATGTCTGCATCGCCAAGGGCTCGGTAATTTTCCCCAAAGTCCAAATGGCAAATCGCACGTTGATACAACGCTTCGTAATTGGTGGGCTGGATTTCAAATGCCTTGCTGAAATCCCCGATGGCTTTGGGGAAGTTGGCCAAGCGCATATAGGCAAGACCCCTGTTGTAGTAGGCATCCGCAAATTCTCCGTCGAGTTTTATGGCTTCTTCGTAAAAAGTAATGGCTCCCTGTATGTCGCCTTCTTGCAATTTGAGGTTTCCCTTTAGAAGAAACCTGCCCTTTTTGCTCTCGGCAGAATCACAGGAGATAGTCAATAATGTTAAAAGGATCATCACACTAATTGCTTTCATTCCCATGGCTTCAGCTTCCCGTCTTATTTTTTCGATTCTTTATCTCCTCCAAACAAGAAAGAGAAAGGTTTAGTGCTTTCCCGCAGGTCAAAAATCCTTTTCATAATGGCTAGCGTGGGAATAATCAAAATCATGCAGACCACACCCCAGATAGCCCCTCCGATCAACAAACCGACAATGGTAATGAGGGCATTGAGGTTTACATTGTTCCCGACAATTTTTGGGGTGAGATAATAACTTTCAACCATTTGGATTAATGTAAAAGATACTACTACCATAAAAAGATAAAACAGGCTATCCATCGTCAGAAACGCAAAGATAAATGGTAAAATAGCCCCAAGAAAGGAACCTAAGTAAGAAATGATATTCAAAAGAGTATCAAAAATTCCAAAAAATAACACATGTTTTACATCGGTTAGGTACAAAACTACCGTATTCATCACCGCCAAGATCCCCATTACCTTAAAAATTCCTAAGATATAATATTGGACAACTTTTCGCAGGGATCTGATTTTTTCTTTTACGTCTTCATCATCGTGTCCGCAAAATAACCGTGCGATGAATTCGGATAAATGACCCCGATAAATGAGCATTAAAAAGATAAATACCGGAATGAGGACTATACCCGCCAAAGAACCGATCGTATTCAATAGAAAATTAGAAACGGTATCGCTGTTTGATTCCAGTAGATTGAAGATCTGAGATTTATCAATGCCATCTTTAATACCTCAGTCTGCGTCAAAAAGGTCATCAGCCATTTTGACCACATCCGATAAGTAGTTGTTCATGCGATCTGTCACATCATCGAAGTCCCTTGAAAAATTACGGACCTGTAAAATTACGGGCAGAATCAAGCCTAAAATGATGACAATAGCGGATAGCAAGGAAATAATCCCGCTTAATATCCGAGGGATTTTTTTACTTTCCATCCAGGTGCAAAAGGGAATCATCAACATGGCGATGTAACCTCCTAAAAATATAGGAATTAATAGGCTTCTGCCTTTTGTTAAAACAAAAACGAAAAACAATTATTGACAACAAGACAGCCAATACCTTCATGTAACCGGGGATTGTATATTTCTCCATTAAAATTGATTTGGGATTAATTTTGTATAAATGTATACAAACGCATCAATTTTGCCATGAATTCTATCCGAATTGGTTTTTGTCCAGAATATACCTGTAAATCGCTTGTCCCAGGTATAAAACAAATTTAATACAAAATAGGGACAATTAGCAGTTAGTGATTTGCTCTATTCGTCAAGTCAATGAAATTAATATATTTACTTGAACATCTACTCATTTGGTTTGACTTCAACTAGTTAGGGATATATATCCCAAGAATTAGCCATCTTGATTTTTATTACTTTGGGGTACCTTTCACATTCTCTTTATTTTGTTTTATTTTTGGCAATTGCGTGTACGGGTTTAAATTGAATTTGGGTGAACAAAGAAAAAAGGCGATTGATTTTATTTTCCATTGTGATAAGTATCGTCTTGATGATTGTCAAGTTCTATTCGTATTACGTTACACAGTCAAATGCGATCCTTACAGATGCTTTGGAGAGTATTGTAAACGTGATGGCTTCTTCCTTTGCCATGTATAGTATTTACCTGAGTTCGCAGCCTAAGGATGAAAACCACCCGTATGGGCATGGTAAAATTGAATTCTTCAGCGCGGGTATTGAAGGAATCCTTATCATTTTGGCAGGTATTTTCATCATTTACCAATCATTTTATTCGCTGCTTTTTCCTCAACCTCTTTTCATGTTGCCGGTGGGGATGGCTTTGATGGGGTTCTCAGGAGTGGTCAATGGGATTTTGGGATATATACTTCTCAAAAAGGGAAAAGCGCTCAACAGCATTACCCTGCAAGCCGACGGCAAGCACATTTCTACCGATGCTTTCAGTAGTTTTGTTCTTATCTTAGGCATAGCCGTTATTTACCTGACCGATTTATATTTCCTTGATAGTGTATTTTCCCTCTTATTTGCTGGTTATATCTTCTACAATGGATATACGTTGGTACGCAGGTCGGTTGCCGGACTTATGGACGAAACCAATCCCGCAGCCATGGGAATTACGGTGAAGATTCTTAACAAGCACAGGAAGGCAAACTGGATTGATATTCATAATATGCGCGTTCAGCAATACGGCGGAGACAGCCATATTGACCTTCATTTGACGCTTCCGTACTATTATGACCTTATCAAAGTCCACGATGAAGTCCACCACATCGAGGAGGTATTGGAGAATAATTTACCAGGATATGTAGAAGTTTTCGTTCATGCAGACCCCTGTATTCCCGAATCTTGCTGTAACTATTGCCAAATCAAATCCTGTCCTGTAAGAAAAATCCCGATTGCCCAAAAAATTAAATGGGACGAGATTAATATGTCAAAAAACCAAAAACACTACCACGAACATTCTAATCATCCCGATATGGATTAGATGCTTCCAACCCCTTCATTTTCAGTGACTATCATTTGACAGTACTTTTAATTTTATTATTTTTTCAACGAATAGTCATCTAAATTGCTGTCGTTATAATAAGTGAATGGTTTTGATAAAAATTCACCAAGCTTTCGTGTAAAATGTTACCAATTGTAAAAAAACATAATTTCACTTTAAGCGGTATATGTAAATTTTTATTGTTAAAAAATTAGTTTTTCACATATATAATTTTTACATTCATCTATTAATTAGAAACATACTAATCCCGGAAACCATGAAAGATAAACAATTTACCCTACTTATTGCAATTTCAGCGCTCTTATGGTTGATGATAATTGGATTTATCGTCATATAAATTTATATATAGGATTCTTTCCCTTACCTTTTCAAGTCTAGGTCTAGAGTTTTTGATAGATTATTTTTGGAAGGGGCATGACTTACATGCCCCTTATCTTTTTAGAACAATTCCTGATTTCCTTAGTCTTTCATAGCTACTAGTCCTGCTCTTTTGAGTAAAGCATCAGACTTGGGAGATCTTCCCCTAAATCTCCTGTAAAGTATGCTGGGATGGGTTTTACCTCCTGCTGATAAGATATGCGTGGAGAATGCTTCTGAAGTTTTTTTATCAAATATGCCTTTTTCCAAAAAGAGCTCAAAAGCATCTGCGTCCAAGACTTCAGCCCATTTATAGCTGTAATACCCCGCGGCATATCCTCCCTGAAAGATATGGGAAAAAGAAGTGCTCAATGAGGTTTCCCGTACTGTCGGAAGCAGTTCGGTTTTTTCCATCAAGCTCTTCTCGAAACGCAGGATGTCGCCTATTTCGGTTGGGTCCGTACTGTGGAAGGCCATGTCCAATAATCCAAAACCAAGCTGTCTGACAGTCTGATAGCCCTGCTGGAAGTTGGCTGCTTTTTTTAATTTAATGATTAGTTCTTCCGGTATTTTTTCGCCTGTTTCGTGATGCCGGGCAAACAAATCGAGACATTCTTTCTCGTAGCACCAATTTTCAAATATCTGCGAGGGAAGTTCCACAAAATCCCAATATACGTTTGTACCGGAAAGAGACTCATATTTCCCCTGCGCCATCATTCCGTGCAGGGCATGCCCAAACTCATGAAACAGGGTAGTGACTTCGTTGAAAGTCAATAGGGAAGGTTTGGTTTTTGTAGGTCTGGAAAAGTTACAGACGATGGATATTAACGGACGCTGGGTTTTGCCCCCTAAGGTACGCTGACCCCGGTAAGAGGTCATCCAGGCACCGTTTCTCTTACCCGGACGGGGAAAGAAGTCCGCATAAAATACTGCCAAATGATTGCCCAAGCTGTCCGTCACCTCATAAGTCTCCACTTCCGAGTGGTATACCGGGATGTCTGTCCGCTTTTCGAACTGGATTCCAAAGAGTTTGCTTGCGGTCAAAAAAACTCCGTTGATGGTGTTGTTCAACTCAAAATAAGGCTTGAGCAATTCATCATCCACATCGTATTTTTCTTTTTTTAGTTTTTCGCCATAGTAGCTGAAATCCCACTTTTCCAACCCATCCAATCCATCGAGCTCTTTGGAAAAAGCTTCCAGTTCACGAACTTCCTCAAATGCCTTTGGCTTGGCTTTTTCCAGCAAATCATACAGGAAGGCCATTACCGTTTGTCCGTTGGAGGCCATGCGCTCTTCTAGGACAAAGTCCGAAAACCTGTCGTATCCCAATAGCCTTGCCCGTTCATCTTTCAATGCCAACATGGTTTTGATGATTTCCCTGTTGTCCAGTTCATCCCCTTTGCATGATTTGGTGTTGTAAGCCATGAAAAGCTTTTCCCGCAATTCCCGTTTTTTTGCATAGGTCATAAAGGGGACATAGCTTGGAAAAGCGAGGGTAAAAATCCACTGACCTTCCTTGCCTTTTTCGGTGGCCGTCTGTGCAGCTGCTTCCTGAATCGCCTCCGGAAGGCCTTCCAGGTCTTTTTCATCAGAAAGGATAAGCTCATACCGGTTTGTTTCCTTGAGGACATGCTCGCCAAAACGAAGACCCAATTGGGATAAATCATGGTCAATTTCCCGCAGCCTTTTCTTGTTGGCAGGAGAAAGTTTGGCTCCATTTCGGATAAAGGATTTGTAGGTCTTTTCCAAAAGCATTTCGCTTTCTTCATCGAGGCCTAAAGCGTCCTTTTCAGCATATATGGCAGCTAAGCGGGCAAATAGATCCGCATCAAGCAAGACATCGTTACTGTGTGCAGACAGCAGTGGAGATATTTCTTTGGCCAATTCTTGGATGGTATCATTGGTTTCGGCAGCATTCAGGTTGAAGAAGATACCGGAAATCGTAGACAGTCGGATACCGGATTTTTCCAAGGCCACAACCGTATTTTCAAAATCGGGAATATGTTCTGATTTTATTGCTTCAATTTCGGCCTTGGCTTCTTCGATTGCGGCTTTGATTCCCGGCAAAAAATGGGTACTTTCCACTTGGTCAAAAGGCGGTGTTTCAAACGGGGTATTAAATTCTTCCAATAGTGGATTCATCATAACTTTCTTAACTTTGTAACGAGAAAGCAAAATTAACAATTTATTCAGACTATGCCCCACATTACCAAGCCCAATCCCTTAGAATATAATCCCTTTTATCAAAGTTATATTGATAAAGTGGAGGGGTTATCCGTTCCTGAACTGTTGATGGAACAAGTGCCGCATCTTAATCGTGTTTTTGAGGATTTGTCAGAAGAGGAGTTAGATGTCTATCCGTCTTTGGGCAAATGGTCCCACAACCAGGTGTTTGGCCACCTGTTGGATACAGAAAAGATAATGCATTTCAGGGCGTTGATGATTGCGAGGCAGCCTGGAGTTGCTCTGCCCGGTTTTGACCAAGATCTATATGTGGCTGCGGGGAATTTTACCGGAAAAACAGTCTTTGAGGGTAGTATGAAGGGTATCATTGCCAATAGGAAAATGATTCTTTCCTTTTTGGAAACCCTCCATAGTGAACAATTGGCATATGTGGGTAAAGTAGATGGACATCCCATGTCGGTGCGTGCTTTGATTTATATTATCTGCGGACACATGCAGCATCACCTAGCTGGTTTATATGATAGCAGGCGATGGCAATTGTGACTAAAATTACGGAAGATGATTTTTTTGCCACCTACCTTTGTACTTGATATTAAAAAATTAAAATTCATGGCTAACGCAAAGAGTTTCACAGAATTAATAAACGGCGATCAACCAGTACTGGTGGATTTCTATGCTACCTGGTGCGGTCCCTGTAAGATGATGCAGCCTATTTTGCAGGAAACTGCACAAAAGGTGGGCCAAAAAGTAAAGATTGTGAAGGTAGATGTGGACAAGAATCCTGCCGCTGCTCAGAAATTTCAGGTAAGGGGAGTACCCACGTTGATTTTATTTGAGAAAGGCCGTCTTTTATGGAGAAAGTCCGGCGTTGTTCCCACCAATGAGTTGGTAAAGGTTATTAATAAAGAGGTAAATGCAGGCTAGCGAAAACTAGTTTTTCCTCTTAAATGACCAGGACACCTTGAATTTGGCCACCTCCTCCGCATCTTCGTTTTGAGCACTTACATTAAGTTTAATACTGCCCGTCTGTCCCGGATGTTGGAGTGAATCAATTAATAGACCCACAGGTAGTCCTTCATCGCAGGTAAAGATAATGGTTTGGTTGGCTTTTTTGAGAAAGACAGCCTCAAAACCAGTAATAAGCATGGAGTATTTGCCGGAGCCTTGAAGGTAATACATGCACAGGGCTCCTGAGGCAAGTTCGGCCGCACCGGAAAGTGCTGCGAAATAGATAGATTGAAACGGGTTTTTGGTTCGCCAGTTAAACCCTAGCTTCACATGGCAACTTTTATTGTCTAGCTGCTGTATTCTGGCTCCCCAAAATAAAACCGTGGGAAGCTTCCAAAATAAAAACCACTGAAAGGTAAATGGGGAGTGCATTTGCCTGACGTATTGTTGTTGCGATGCGGTCATATCTGGTATATTGTCTGTCATGATAGGTTATTGGTTAGGCAGCCATTTTTGAAATATTTTGGCCAGATCTGTCTTTACAACCGGTTTGGAAATGTAATCATTCATACCGGCAGACAGGCATCGCTCTCTTTCTCCGATAACAGTACCAGCGGTGAGGGCAATGATGGGATTGGTAAGTAGTGGATATTCCATTCTTATTTGTAGGGTTGCCTCATATCCGCTGAGTTGTGGCATCTGGATGTCCATAAAGGTTATTTCCGGCTGATGCTGTCGGAAAATTTCAACCGCCTCCAGCCCGTTTTTGGCTTCGAGTAAAACGCAGTTCGGCATGAGTTGCTTGATGATTGTACGGGCTAGGAAAAGGTTTACCACGTTGTCTTCGGCTATCATGAGGGTGATAGACCGCTCAAGGATTGGCTCAACCTGACTTGGGGATTTTGTTTTCACTTCTTCGATAAGCGTGTTGGAAAGTGCGTTGATCAAACTCCGGAGAGTTACCGGTTTTTTCAGTATTTGTTGATAACCAAGGGAAAAACTGGCTTTATCCGGTTCTGCTTGTCGATCAAAACTCATTAAAAAAACGGGTGTATTAACACCCGCTGATTTGATTTTTGAAATAGTTTCCAGTCCATCTAGGTAGGGCATGATTTCATCCATGAGGATTGCGTCGATGGTTTTGTCCTCCTCCAGTATTTTTAGTGCCTGCATGCCATTGATGGCGGGGATGCCATGGACCCCGATACTGGTCAACATAGAGATAAGCGCCATGCGGGAGAACTCATTGTCGTTAACTACAAGTAACCGATGAAAAGTAGATGGACAATGGAATATGGTTTTATCCTGTTCACATTTAAATGCCAATACAAAAGAAAAGGCACTTCCTTTTCCCAGTTGACTACTCAGCTCCAATTTACTGTCCATATATCCCAGTATCTTGTTAGAAATGGACAAACCCAGACCCGTTCCTCCATACTTTCTTGTCGTGGAAGAATCTTCCTGAGAAAAAGCGTCAAAAATTTTTGATTGATATGCTGTATTTATGCCAATACCGGTGTCTTCTACCTGAAAACGAAGCGTTGCAAGCTGGTCTGTTAGAAATGCTTTGGGAGTGATGGATAAGCATACAGTCCCCTTTTCGGTAAACTTTATGGCATTTCCCAACAGATTGATCAAAATCTGACGCAGCCTGATTTCATCTGACCAAATGAAACGGGGACAATCGGGATGGATATCCAATACCAGTTCAATTCCTTTGTTTATTGCCTGAAAATGGATAATTTCCAAGGTGCTTTCGGATAACTCCCACAAATCTGTTTTCCGGGTTTCAAGCTCAAGTTTACCGGCTTCAATTTTTGAAAAATCTAAAATGTCGTTGATGACTTCCAACAACAACTTCGCTGATTGGTTTACCGTATGGGCAAACTGCTGCTGCTCTGGCTTCAGGTTTGATGTTGCCAATAAGTCAGAAAACCCCAAGATTCCGTTCAGCGGGGTTCTAATTTCATGGCTCATATTGGCTAAAAATTCCGATTTGGCTTTGTTGGCTGCCTCCGCTTTTTCTTTTTGTCGGATTATTTCATTTTGGAAAATTATCCGTTCGGTAATATCTCTGGAAGACGCAATGATAAACCCTTTGCCATTGATGTCAAAATACCTCACGGTCACCTCTACCGGAAAGTTTTTGCCAGTTAGTTGATTGGTATTTACGCCTTCTATGACCATATGGTTGAGGGATTTCAATTCCTCCACGTGTCTATCCCATGTTCCGGGTTCTCTAAAAATTTCCTCAAAATCCGCTACCTGATAATGCGCCACTTCAGACTGAGGAATCCCCAACCGCTCTGAAGCTTCTTTATTGATATACTCCAGTTGACCATTTTCACTGCTTACTTGAAATGCGTCGTTGCTGTTTTGGATAAAACTGGCAAGCAGTTCCATGCGATCCCTGGTTTCTTCCCCATTGGCTTGATCAGGCATCTTGGACTGGGATGCTGTCAACCTGTCGTTCACGGCATCGACAAACCCCTTTAAAGCGGCATTGTATTGCCAGTTACGGTCTGGAAAAAATTTATGTATCAACGACTGAAGGTCCTGGTCGTACATCACTGCTTGGAGTTAGGTCATACCTCTGTTAGAAAATTCACCTGTTTGGGGTAACCTCCATGAGTTTGTCAGTATAAACCTAACATGATTTTATGAATAAATCAAAATAATTCCGTTTCTTGAGAAAGGAACTAAGCAAATTGCCAAGTATTCGTGGGAGAATTGAAGTTAAATCCCCTCTTTTCTCAAAACTTGGGCAGGTATTGATTCCTTGTAGGAATCTGGCATTTTTTTTGGTTGTTTGGATTTAAATAAATCTTGTCATCCATGTTAAAGAAAATCGGTGTATTATTTCTCATAGGCCTTCTTGGTTATAGTTGTGCCACCGTCCCGTTGACCGGAAGGAGGCAACTCAGTATTGTAGGAAACAATGAAATTTTGCCACTATCCTATGACCAATACAGTCAGGTAGTAAAAGAAAATAAGATTGTGACCAACACACCGGACGGGCAAAAAGTTGTTAAAGTAGGTAGAAGGATTGCAGCGGCCGTGGAGCAATATTTAAATGATAACAATTACGGTTCAATTACTGATGGATTTTCTTGGGAATTTAACCTGCTAGAAAGTGACCAGGTAAATGCTTGGTGTATGCCAGGGGGTAAAGTTGCTTTTTATACCGGTATCATGCCGATCTGTCAGAATGAAACAGGCATTGCCGTAGTTATGGGTCATGAAGTGGCCCATGCCATTGCCAATCACGCCAGAGAAAGAATGTCGCAGGGAATGGTCGCCAATGGATTGTTAGGAGGTGTCCAAGTGGCCATAGGTGAAAATCCAAGCCTCACCCAGACCATTTTTTTACAGGCTATTGGATATGGAGGACAAGTGGGAATGTTGAAGTTTTCCAGAGATCAGGAACTGGAGGCTGATCAATTGGGACTTATATTTATGGCCATAGCCGGGTATGACCCCAGGGAGGCACCCGGCTTCTGGGAGCGGATGAACGCAAAAGCAGGAGGAGGAGCACCACCGGAATTCCTATCCACACACCCAGGTCCAGAGCGACGAATAGAAAAACTTCAGGCGCAAATGCCAGACGCTATGGTTTATTATGAGAAAAATAAAAAATAACGGGATCACTTTACTTCCATTTAAAAAATACCACAAAGTATACAAATAACACAAAATTATGTAATAACATCGCTTTAGTTCTCTGTCTTATCTGTTATCTCTCTTTTTTTCTTACAGTTATTATTGTTTGAGTTGGCAATCAGCGCTTGTTGAAACTGCGCAATTTGACCTGTGTGAATTTCCGTTTGGTATCTAGGGGGAAGTCACCCTTCATCATCCAATCGTAATAGCCCGGTTCCTCCACCAATACCTGCTCGATGGTTTTACCCTTCAATTTGCCAAAGTTGAAAACTTCCTGCCCTTCATCGTTGAAAACAAATCTTCCTGCCAAGTCTACCATCTTTTCATTGAGGAGGTTGTGCAATTTACGCATGTCATTTTCCAATAGGCCCAACTTGTTACCCTGAAGGTCCTCGGCCTCCTCGCCCTCATAGCGAGCTATCTGGGCTTTGAAGACTTCATAGGAGGCAATTGTATCTGCCTCAGCACTGTGGGCATTTTCCAGCCCTTTACCACAGTAGAATTTATATGCCGCTGACAGGTTTCTTTTTTCCATCATATGGAATATTTTCTGGGAATCGAGTAAGCTCCTCTTCTCAATATCAAAGTCCAATCCAGCCCGTAAAAATTCTTCCACCAAAAGGGGGATGTCATATTTCAAGACATTGAATCCTGCCAAATCCGCCCCTTCAAAAAACTGAAAGAGTTCTCTTGAGATATCTTTAAAAGTTGGCGCATCTGTCACATCCGCATCATAGATTCCATGAATCAACGAAGTTTCTTTGGGGATAGGAATCGTTGGGTTGATTTTTGAAGTCTTTGATTCTTGCCTCCCGTTTGGATGGACTTTCAGAATGGAAATTTCCACTATCCTGTCCGTAGAAATATTGATCCCGGTCGCTTCCAGATCAAAAAATGCCAAAGGCGTTTTTATATTCAAACTCATAATATGTTTTCGGTAAAATGATGCTAACGCAATCCTGTCATGGATACATTTATCCGACAAATATAAGGCTTTAAACCCGATATTTTCATCAGAACTTCTATTTTGGAATAACCCAGCAATCCCTCCAGACAAAATCAATCGCTTCCTTCCAACTCTCTCCGGCTCCAATGTAAAGGGGTTTCAGCACATTATCCAAATAGATAGCCTTATGTACATTCAGCCTTTTACAGGTATTCAAGTGCATCATTCGGCCCATCCGGAGTTATCCATTTAGACATGTTAAGATTGGGAATCAAGGAATATTTGCTTTCTGATGAAATGTCTCAAACAGTTTTGTTGTTTGCATTTTGGAGTGGAGAATTTGTCTTACGGACACATCATTTGGTAGGTTGGGTGTGGTTTTCGTAAACGGGTATAGAACAGGATATTTTAATCTTGGCCGATTTAATGTGGATAAGTGGGTGTATAAATTGTTCAAAACCTTTCCTCCAAAGAAAGTACATTTGTAACTATGGCAGAAAGCAGTGCGAGTAAAAATGAGCGTTTGGGACAGCGAAGGAGGTTTCCCGAAACACCTACAGGACTGGGTAAGATGCCCCCGCAGGCGGTAGATCTGGAGGAGGCGGTCTTGGGTGCCTTGATGCTGGAAAAAGATGCGTTGACTACGGTTGTGGACATCTTGTCTCCGGAAAGCTTTTACAAAGATTCCCACAAGCTGATCTACGACGGCATTCTCGACCTGTTCAACGAAGGTGAGCCCATTGACTTATTGACGGTGACCAACCAGCTGCGTAATAACGGCAAGCTGGAACTGGCCGGCGGGGCTTACTATATTACCGAGCTAACCTCCCGCGTATCTTCTGCGGCCAATATCGAATACCACGCCAGGATTGTCACCGAGCAGGCCATGAAGCGGGACATGATCCGGATAGCTTCCGATATTCAGCGTGAGGCATTTGAGGATACAACGGATGTGTTCGAACTGCTGGATAAGATGGAGCAGTCTCTTTTTGAGATTTCCGAAAAAAACATCAAAAAGAATTACATGGACATGCGGTCCATCATGCGGGAAGCCATTACCGAACTTGAAAGTAAAAAGGGTCAAAAGGATGGACTGACTGGGGTCCCAAGTGGCTTTACCGCGCTTGACCGGGTGACTTCTGGCTGGCAAAAATCCGATTTGGTGATTATCGCCGCCCGTCCAGCCATGGGAAAGACGGCCTTTGTACTGTCGGTATTGCGAAATGCTGCCGTGGACCACAACCGCCCGGTGGCTATTTTTTCCCTGGAGATGTCCTCTATTCAGCTCGTAAACCGACTGATTTCTTCTGAGGCAGAGCTGGATTCGGAAAAGATCAAAAAAGGAAACCTGGCTGACTATGAATGGCAACAACTTATCCACAAGACCAGCAAGTTATCCACAGCCCCCCTATATGTAGATGATACCCCTGCCTTATCCATCCTGGAACTTCGGGCAAAATGCCGGAGGCTAAAGTCCCAAAATGATATTCAGATGATCGTTGTTGATTACCTGCAGCTGATGTCCGGAGAAAACAGTAAGGGAGGTAATACCGGCAACAGGGAGCAGGAAATATCAAGCATATCCCGGGCACTGAAAAAAATAGCCAAGGAACTCAATGTGCCCGTCATTGCCCTTTCCCAGCTATCCCGGGCTGTGGAAACCCGGGGGGGGGACAAACGACCCCAACTCTCGGACTTGAGGGAATCCGGTGCCATCGAGCAGGATGCTGATATTGTCATGTTCCTTTATCGGCCGGAATACTACGGTATCACGGAAGACGAAGAGGGACACAGCACCTCGGGGGTTGGCGAAGTGATAATTGCCAAACACCGAAACGGTTCCCTGGAAAGCATCAAACTCCGATTTATTGGCAAGTACACCAAATTCACGGACCTTGAACTCAATACCCCTTATGCGGCCCAAGATGCCCTCTATGGCAGCAGGTTTCCAAGTAGTGCAAGCGGGAAAGGTTTTGAGCAAAGCAACACAATTCGCCTGGGCAGTAAGGCCAACGGCCCCGACAGCCTGCCCGATACCTCCGATGACCCATTATTGGGTGGATTTGGTTCCAACGATCCGGCCCCGTTTTAAATCGGCTAACTCTAAAATTCACGACCTATGAAAGCCATTGTATTGGACCGCACGATCCCTCAGGGAGTTTCCTTTCAAAATGTAACCCTAGGTTCCCTGGGAGACAATGATGTACGTATTGAGCTGGCCGCTGCCGCGCTTAACCACCGCGATGAATGGTGTCGGCAGGGAAAGTATGCCAACTTGAAAGATGGGGTTGTTTTGGGATCCGACGGTTCGGGCATTGTGGTGGAAACGGGAAAAAGTGTGGACCATTCATGGATAGGCAAAGAAGTGATCATCAATCCGGCCCTCCACTGGGGAGACAACCAACAGGCCCAGGGGCCGGATTTCAGAATCCTCGGCATGCCTGATAACGGAACCTTGGCTGAATTTATTCAAGTTCCGGGGGACCGGATTTATTCCAAACCAAATCACCTTAACCTAATTGAGGCGGCGGCCTTGCCGCTGGCAGGACTTACTGCTTATCGGGCTCTTTTTTACCAGGGGGATCTGAAGCCTGGACAAAAGGTGTTGGTCACGGGAATCGGTGGTGGTGTAGCCCAGTTTGCGTTGCAGTTTGCCCTGGCGCACAAGGCAGAGGTCTATGTCAGCAGCAGCTCCCCCGAAAAGCTGGAAGTTGCGCGGACTCTAGGGGCACAAGGGGGATTTATTTATTCAGACCCCAATTGGGTAGCTGAAGCCAAAAACCTCACGGGTGGATTTGATTTGGTCATTGACAGTGCGATGGGCGACACCCTTGGTGATTTGATTGACGTCATTGGGCCAGGCGGTAAGCTGGTTTTTTTTGGGGCTACTTTGGGCAATCCCTCTGAGATGAACGTGAGAAAGATCTTTTGGAGCCAGCTTACGCTGAGGGGGACTACGATGGGAAGTGACCGGGATTTTGAGGAAATGCTGGATTTTGTCACCCATAACCTGATCAAGCCGGTCGTTGACCGTGTCTTTGATTTTGACCAAACCATCACTGCTTTTGAACGGATGCAGCAGGGGGCCCAATTGGGTAAACTGGTCCTTAAGATCAAATGATCCTGAATGATCATTTGGGTTTGGTAGCGTATTAATGGAGGGTTTTTGTGCGGTCAGTCCATACTAAAACTTACTTACTCGTATTCCATTTGAAAATTAAAGAAGGCGTTTTCCAACTCTTTTTTGGCATGGAGGTTGTTTTGATTAATCGACAATTCGATTCCCTTTTCATATATTTGCCGCACCTTGTCGGGGTTTTCTGTGTTGATGAAAAAAGCAGCGGCATGATAATAGGCGGGCAAATAGTCTGGAAAATCCCCCAAAAGTTTGTCAAAGTACCGGGTTGCGTGGTTTTTGTCCACAGATTGATACTCCAATGCGAGTGCGTAATAATTAAATGGATCTTTGGGATCGTCCTCTACAAACTGTAAAAGATGTTGGATGCGTGGTAAATTGTTCATAATTCTTTTTTTGAATTGTACGGGTTATCACTAAATTCACGAAATTTAAAGAAAAAATATAAATTTAATATATGAAAATTCTTGTTTGTATTACCCATGTACCTGACACTACGTCCCGGATACAGTTTACAGATAACAATACCAATTTTGACAAAACTGGGGTGCAGTTTGTTATTGGGCCTTATGATGACTATGCCCTGGCTCGTGCGGTAGAGCTGAGGGATCAGACAGGAGGTAAGCTCACTGTACTCAATGTGGGGGAAGCAGAGACAGATCCTACCCTGCGGAAAGCCCTGGCCATCGGAGCCGACGAAGCCATCCGGATCAATGCGCACCCCAAAGATTCTTATTTTGTATCCCAACAGATTGCCCATGTGGCCAAAGAAGGGGCTTATGACTTGATCCTCATGGGCAGGGAATCCAGCGACTATAACGGAGGTATGGTTCATGGGATGGTTGGCGAGATGATGGACCTTCCTTCTATTTCACCTGTGATGAAGCTGGATATTGAGGGAAATTCAGCCAAATTGTCCCGGGAGATTGAAGGGGGTAAGGAAGAGTTGGAAGTTTCACTTCCCCTGATTGTCGGCTGCCAAGAACCCATTGCGGAGTGGAAAATACCAAATATGCGCGGGATCATGTCTGCGAGAACCAAGCCTTTGACAGTCAGGGATGAGGCTACATATGAAGCTCACGCCGCTGTAGTCTCCTATTCATTACCTCCGGCAAAGGGAACGGTAAAGCTTTTTGATAAAGAGCAGGTGGAGGAATTGGTGAAATTATTAAAAAATGAAGCCAACGTGCTTTAATTATCTAAAGAAAGAAGAATCATGGCTGTATTAATCTATTTAGAACACGAAGAAGGTGCCATAAAAAAATCATCGCTGGAAGCGGTATCCTATGGTAAAACCCTGGCAGAATCATTGGGCACAGAAGCCTTGGCGGTGGGATTGGGTAGTATTCCAACCGGGGAATGGGCCCATGTTGGCCATGCAGGTGCAAGTAAAGGCTATCATGTCACTGACGAACGGCTTAACGCAGGGGTTATTCTGGCACATGCCGCTGCTGTTTCCCAAGTTTTTGAGCATGCTGGAGCTGAAATTTTGGTGTTGGCCAAGTCCTCCCTGGGGGATGCGGTGGCGGCGAGGTTGTCGGTAAAACTTCAGGCGGCTCTTGTCTCCAATGTGGTTGCCCTTCCTGACCTTTCCGATGGATTTCAGGTGAAGCGAAGTATTTTTACAGGCAAGGCTTTTGCCGTCACCGCGGTGAAAACACCGAAAAAAATCCTTGCGATCAAGAAAAATATTCTGGATATCCGCCAGGATACGCATGATATCACCATAGAAAAATTCGCTGTCACTTTGGGGGAGAAAGCTTTTTCCGCAAAAATAACGGGCACGGATAAGGCTGAAGGGGAAATTTCCTTGCCGGAAGCAGATATTGTGGTTTCTGGGGGCCGCGGATTGAAAGGACCCGAAAACTGGGGGATTATAGAAGATCTTGCCAAGGCTTTCGGTGCAGCCACCGGCTGTTCCAAGCCTGTATCGGACTTAAACTGGCGTCCGCACCATGAGCACGTTGGGCAGACAGGCATAAAAGTTTCCCCTTCTCTTTATGTGGCGGTTGGAATTTCAGGAGCTATTCAGCATCTTGCGGGGGTAAATTCGTCCAAGAAAATTTTGGTCATTAACAAGGATCCGGATGCTCCTTTTTTCAAATCCGCGGATTATGGGGTCGTGGGTGACGCCTTTGAAGTTTTGCCCAAGTTAACCGAAGCAATAAAAGCCATAAAATAAATGCCAGTGGAAAATGCGATTGAATTAGAAATAATAGGTCTCACGGCCAACCATTCCCAATCAGGTTCATTTACGTTGGTTTTGGGAGAAGTGGAAGGAAACAGACGGTTACCCATTATTATTGGGATGTTTGAAGCGCAGGCGATAGCGATTGAATTGGAAAAGATCATTCCAAACAGACCTATGACGCATGACTTATTCAAGTCATTCGCCACCAATTTCGACTTTACCCTGGACCATATTTTGATTTCCGATATGCGGGAGGGTGTCTTTTATGCCAAAATCATGTGTCAGGGTCCTTTCAAAAAGGTGGAAATTGACGCAAGGCCCTCGGATGCCATCGCCATTGCGGTCCGGTTTGAGGTCCCGGTCTACTGTTCCCTTCCCGTCATGGCGGAGGCATCCATGGAGGATACTGATGACCGGGAGAATCCAGGACCTGCTGAAAAGCAGCAATCCAGGCAAGTACCCTCCCTGGAAAGTAAAAAGACAGAGGGCAG
Organism: Cytophagales bacterium; assembly: GCA_038209145.1. Classification (GTDB taxonomy): domain Bacteria; phylum Bacteroidota; class Bacteroidia; order Cytophagales; family Cyclobacteriaceae; genus Lunatibacter. The sequence goes on from JBBQXZ010000013.1 coordinate 25,010, forward strand.
TCTAAAAAATTTATCATTGGACAAGCTAAATCAAATGTTGGATAAAGCGATAAAAGGCGAAGATTATGAAAGGGCTGCCCGGCTAAGGGATGAAATTAACCGAAGAAATTGACCTCAAGGTTGGGATTGGAGCTTTGTTTCCAACTCAATTTTATTTCCGGATCCCTGCCTGGGAGAGAAAACTTTCAAACTAATCGACCAATCTACGTTCGAATACTTCTATGGAATATGTCAGAGGCCTTGGGGGCATTTTGGTACTGTTAGCCGTTGCCACGCTTTTTTCGGCAAAGAAGAAGCAAATTGACTGGAGGTTGGTTGGTATTGGGGTTTCTTTACAGCTTGTTTTCGGCATCTTAATTACAAAAGTAGACGCAATTGCTACTATTTTCGCTTCCGTCAGTCGGGGATTTGTCCTTTTCCTGAGTTTCTCCCAAGACGGAGCATCCTTTCTTTTTGGAGACCTGGCGACCAATTCCTTTGGTTTTATCTTTGCTTTTCAGGTACTTCCGACCATTATCTTTTTTTCAACAGTATCCGCAGGCCTGTATTATTTGGGAATCCTACAGAAGGTCGTCTATGGCATCGCCTGGGTAATGTCACGGACCATGCGGTTATCAGGGGCGGAAAGCCTGTCGGCTGCAGGCAATATCTTCCTGGGTCAGACTGAGGCCCCATTGCTGGTTAGGCCTTTTATCCCGAGTATGACACGTTCTGAACTGATGTGTCTGATGACGGGGGGGATGGCCACCATTGCCGGAGGGGTATTGGCAGGGTATGTCGCTTTTTTGGGCGGGGATAGCTTGGAGGAGCAGAGCCGTTTTGCCACCTATCTTTTGGGGGCTAGTATCATGAATGCGCCTGCCGCCATAGTCATGTCAAAGATAATCATTCCAGAATCGAACAAAGAAGCGGTTGTGGATACCCTTGAAATTAACGCCGAAAATGAAGATGTCAACCTGATAGACGCCATGTCCCGGGGAGCCGGGGAAGGCCTAAAACTAGCCTTGAATGTAGGGGCCATGCTGTTGGCGTTTATTGCCGTCATCGCCGCGCTCAACTACCTGCTTTCCGACCTGATCGGTGCTTATTCGGGGCTTAATGTGTTGATTGTTGAAACGACCAAGGGGCAATTTCAGGGGTTTTCTCTGGAGTATATTTTGGGGCAAATCTTCCGGATTTTTGCCTGGGTCATTGGTGTGGAATGGAAAGATACCCTACAAGTCGGGTCACTGCTAGGTCAAAAAACGGTGATCAACGAATTTGTGGCATATTTGGGACTGGCAGACATGAAGGAAGCAGGTACGCTTTCCGACAGGTCCATTACCATCGCAACGTATGCCCTTTGCGGTTTTTCCAATTTCAGTTCCATCGCCATCCAGGTGGGAGGTATAGGCAGTATCGCCCCGAATCAACAGGGTAATCTCTCCAGACTGGGCATGCATGCGTTACTGGCTGCAACCCTGGCTTGCCTGATGACGGCCACGATAGCGGGTGCACTCTTTTGATAAAAAAGCAAAGGAGACTAAGAAGATACCCAAAAAATAACCAAAAGCACTCAAAAAGACGCAAAGGCCACAATGAATTTCAAAAACTTCCATGATCCTTCATGCGCTTCATGGTTACTTTTTTTACCCGCAAAGGGCGCTACGACGGAGAAAAGATTTTTTTAAAACTCCGTGTTTTCTGGGTATGCCCGTGGCCTATATGGTTATCCTTGAAAAAAGACCACAAAGCACAAGATGAAGTCACCAAAATAATGGATACTAAAGACGTGAAGCCAATTTGAAATTTCAACTCCTCCCCTGTATCCTCCTAGGTGTCTTGCCGTGCTCTGTGGTCACCCCTTTTCAAGGGAACATCTTGAACTGAAGATATATTAATCGTTGATAATTATTTTTTCGATTTTATCTCCTTGGCGGATGGCGTCTATTACTTCCAGGCCTTCAGTTACTTTTCCAAAACAGGTATGGTTTCTGTCCAGGTGCTGGGTGTTTTCCCTGCTGTGACAGATGAAGAATTGGGAGCCACCTGTATTTCTTCCCGCATGTGCCATGGACAATACTCCCCGGTCATGATGCTGCAGTTCCCCGGTGAGTTCACAGTCAATGGTATATCCTGGTCCACCGCTTCCTGTTCCTTTGGGACATCCTCCCTGAATCATAAAATTTGGAATCACCCGGTGAAAAGTGAGGCCATCATAAAACCCTTCTGAGGCTAATTTGATAAAATTGGACACCGCTTTTGGGGCATCTTCCTCGTAAAAAGTGACTTTCATTACGCCTTTCTCTGTTTGAATTTCTCCAGTTTTCATATTTTTTTTTGCAAAAATAATCATTTGTGCGGATTTTAGCAGGATTAGAAGGATATTGTGTGTACGGAATCCCAAATTTTGGCAAAGAAGGGTTTCTTGTTTTTATTTCACCTTCATAGAAAATCGCTCATTTGGAAAAGGAAGACAAGTATAAGGGTAAGCATCATGCCCCGGAGGAGGTGTTAGAACCGGAAGGTCCACAGCTGTTTGGTCACCCAAAAGGGTTGATGACCCTGTTTTTTACCGAGATGTGGGAGCGTTTCAGTTACTATGGGATGCGTGCCCTGCTAATCCTGTTTATGACCGCCTCGATTGCCAACGGAGGTCTTGGACTGGATGACGTTACTTCAGGGGCGATTTACGGTCTATACACCATGGGGGTGTACCTTTTTGCCTTACCCGGAGGTTGGGTGGCTGACCGATTGTTGGGACTGAAAAAATCGGTATGGTATGGAGGAATTATTATTACGATAGGTCATTTTACCATGGCAATTCCGGGAGTGATTACTTTGATTTCCGGAGAGATAGGACCAAAAGAAGCCCTTACAGGAGTGGATCTGTACACGTTTTATGCGGGCTTAATCCTTATTGTGCTTGGTACGGGCTTACTAAAGCCCAATATCAGTTCCATTGTCGGGCAGCTATATGGAGAAGGCAGTTCCAAGCGGGATGCCGGTTTCTCCATATTTTATATGGGGATCAACTTGGGTGCCTTGATAGCGCCCATTGCCTGCAGCACCCTAGCGGTCTATGACTGGCACCTCGGTTTTGGATTGGCGGGACTTGGGATGCTGTTGGGACTGGTTCAATACAAGCTCACAGGACACTATTTGGCTGGTGTTGGCGAGCCACCCCAAGTGCATACTGAGGCGGAGAAATCATCCAGAAGGAAATTGACGAAAGTGGCGTGGGCGGTATTGGCATTGCTAACTGTTATCTGCGTATTATTTTTTACAGGTGTAATAGCCTTAAACGCTCCGAGGCTAGCTGCCGCATCCAACAATATCATTGCTTTGGTAGCCGTGTTGTATTTTGGCTATTTGGTGCTTTTTGGTGGGCTGGAAACGCATGAAAAGAAAAAGGTGGGTGTGATTGCGATCTTGTTTATCTTTACTGCCCTTTTTTGGTCCGGATTTGAGCAGGCCGGATCCTCGCTGAACTTGTTTGCTGAGCGGTTTACAGACCGGACCCTGTTGGGCTATGAGATCCCCACGGGATACTTTCAATCCATCAATTCCCTATTTATTATCATTTTCGCCCCGTTTTTTGGTGCCATGTGGATTTGGTTGGGTAGAAGGCAGCTCGAGCCAAGTTCGCCACTCAAATTCGCATTTGGCTTGCTGATGCTGGGCACAGGATTTTTGATCATGTATTTTGCGGCTAAAGTGGCTGCATCCGGACAATTGGCGGCACCGACATGGCTGATTCTCACGTACCTCTTTCATACCTTTGGCGAACTCAGCCTAAGTCCTGTAGGTCTGAGTCTGACTACCAAGTTGGCACCTAAAAAATATGCAGGCCAAATGATGGGGATGTGGTTTTTATCGATTGCGATGGGTAATCTGATTGCCGGCCGGATCGCCGGAGCAACGAGCGGAGGCACTGTGGAGGGACTACAGCAAATGCCCCAACAATACCTTCTGATCGTCTATATTACCGTTGGCGCCGGTGTTTTGCTGATGTTGCTTAGCAAACCTATCAGGTCTCTTATGGGAAAAGTAAGATAAAAAAAGGGAATCTTCGGCAGAAGGTTCCCTTTTAAATTAAATCATAAGCTTGGTCTACTCTTCTTTTTCCGATTTTTTGAAGACCGTACTCCTAAAATCAATCGCCGTGATACCAGCTCCCAATCCCACCAGGATGCAAACGATAAACCAGAACAACTGTGCGCCCCAAGCGATGGGTGCGCTAAATATTTCTAACAGCATATTTTTGAGTCTTTAATTTTTCGATGATATTTTAGGCAAGTTACTACAGGATGGGGAGATAACAAACCCGTAAATACAAAAAGCAGAAATGGATAGCTATTCCCGCTTTACATTTCAACAAATTCAGCGTTTGGAAAACACAAACTTAGCAGGAATCAATGCCTTCGCAAGTAAATTAATCTTCAAATTCATCCTCCTCCTCTACATCTTCCAAATCATCAAAATCATCATCAAGGTCATCATCGTCTTCGAAATCCGTAAAGATATCGTCTTCAAGACCATGGTCCTCATCTTCATCAAAAACCTCTTCCCCGAATTCATCGGAGAACTCATCTTCTTCATCCTCGGTATTATCGAAGTCGTCTTCCAAGTCATCAATCATTTTCTTGCGGTTTAATTAGTGCGGGTTGTTTCTATTTTACCTGCTAATTAATGAAAATTACCAATTAACTCAATACAGAAATGTAATTTATTTTTTCAGTTGGTAATGGAATCGCTGTTTTATGTTCACTGATCCACTTTTCTTCCAAGTACTTTAACCATACTTCCAAGTATAAGACGACATCGGCTTTACTGTTTTTCGATATGGTCTGCCGTTTATGAACTGGGAGAAGCCGAAGGATTTCAGGATCCGATAGTTTTTCTAAATGCATGAGGTCATCGAGTGTCAACCCGGTATCCAGCATCTTACTCACCATTAGATCCATGGGGTACCCGCTACTTGGGCAGTAGTCGATCAATTGTTCGTTCCAGTCTCCATTGCGTTGCATGGCATAGGTGTGGATTTCCCCTTTAGTCAGCTTTGTCAGTTCCTGGGCAAGATTTCCGCAGTTGCACGCACCCATGTGGCCCCATTGATAAGGCGCACCATTTTTTAGCTTTTGTATTGTTTTTCTTATTCCTAATATCAGTTCAGGTGTAGGATTTGCCATGGTAAACCTTTTCTTGGTATAACATATCTTAAAGAAAGTAGTTTTGCCACGCCAAAAGATTATTGAAAAAAATCAGTCGGGCTTTTCGTTATTTCCAAAAATCAGCTTGATGTATTGCTTGATCAATGGCTTGGATAAGTATTTCTTTACCTGGCTGTATTCTCCAGCCTTACTGATATCCCGCTCGTCCACGGAACTGCTAAGAATATATATCTCGGGATTCTTATGGCTGGGTACAAATTCCTCCAAAAAATCCCACCCGGTCATTTCTGGCATATTCAGATCCAAAAAGAGGTAGTTGGGTTCGATTCTGTAGATATTTTGCAATGCTTCGAGGGCATTGTCAAAGGTGAAAATTTGGCATGGAAAATTTATGTTTTTATGTATAAGCTTTTCTGTGACGAAAATGCTTATGGGGTCATCATCAATTAGGACTATTTTGATCATTAAAGTACAAAAACATTGTTTTGAAAAGCATTAAATATGATACAAAAATAATTCATATCTTCGAATTAACTATTGATTTACCAATTTTTTTTTTTTATATTTTTAGAAGGTAACAAACTTCGGACAGAATATCCTGAATGTCACCATAAAGATCAACTAGGTTTGAGTCTACCGTCATGATGCTGTTTTGATGCCGATCTGATTTCCTTCCATACTTTTTCGTAACTTTCCAAAAAAATCATGTTACCAAATCTATGCCAAGTAGTGAATTCAGACTTAAATCTCTCTTAAATGGTCAAACCGGATTTTGACGATATTTTTATGGAATTGGCTGTGAACCTTGCCAAAAGGTCTCATTGTATCAAAAAACACGTAGGTGCGGTGCTGGTCAAAGAAACCCGAATTATTTCCATCGGTTACAACGGACCTCCATCCGGCACCCATAACTGCGATGAGGAATTTCCAGAAACAGGGTGTAGCCGGGACAGTAAGGGAAGTTGCTCTTTGGCACTTCATGCCGAGCAAAATGCCATCTTATATGCCGTAAAAAATAAGGCAACTGTGGAAGGTTCTACCCTTTTTGTGACACTTGCACCTTGCCTCGCCTGCGCGCGCATTATCTATTCTATGGGAATTGAAAAGGTGATTTTCTTATATTCTTATGCGGAATACAAAGGACTTCCCATGGATGAAGGCGTTGAGTTTCTTAAGAAGTTCGGTGTGGAAGTCCTCCTTTATCCAAAACAAATTATTGTCGAAGATCCGTTGATCTGAGTCATAACCCTCAGATCGGAGTAAGATGGAATCCCCGGCATGGAATTGCAAGTTCCATCGATAAGTGGGGATATTGATATTCGTGGATATTGGATATTTATAGATATCACAGGATAGACGGGATCTTGAAAGCTGTAGTCTATCGCAGTATTTAAAACTGATATTCGTGGGTACAGGATATTTGTAAGTATTGGAGGAGTTGAGGGATTTATGAAAGTGGTAGGCTTTTTTTGTGGTGTCGTGTCAGAATACAGATGACGTTGGAAACACAGATTTGCGCTGGTTTTTTGGAATTGGGTTCCCAATTCCGCCCTCAACCTTTACCCAGCAGATAGACCAACTGGGAAGTCCAACTTCTACCCCCCAAATCCACTTCCCAAACCGCTACGGCAATCTCGATGTTCCACACAATGGCCGACATTAGGTCCCGTTTTTAAATGAATTTCTGTTGAATGACATCATAGATCTGCCTCCCCTACAAGTTGCAAATCCCTCGTGATCGGGTGGTTGTGGGAGCGGAAAGGAGCTTTTCAAATTTTACCCGGAGTTGGATCTATAGGTTATAATCGTGTCCTCACTCCGGTATTTTTTAGGGGTTTTACCGGCCCAAATTAAACATCTTGACCCTAGATTAAATTTACCTCGGTCTGTAGGTCCACGTCAAATTTTTCATGCACCTCTTTGGCAATGGTTTTGCTCAAATTAAGCAGGTCTTCCCCTTTTCCACCTCCGTAATTCACCAAGACTAAGGGTTGCTGCGCATGAACCCCTATCGTTCCCCAACGCTTGCCTTTCCAGCCTGCCTGCTCGATCAGCCAGGCTGCGGGAACCTTCATCCCTACAGGGGTACTGAAGCCGGGTAAATCTGGATAAATAGCCTTTAACTGCTGAAATTTGTCGCCAGTGATTACTGGGTTTTTAAAAAAACTGCCCGCATTCCCCCAAACAGCTGGGTCCGGGAGCTTTTTCCTCCGGATATGGATGACTGCCTCACTGACAGCTTCCAGGCTTGGTTCGGGATAGCCGAGCTCATGCATGGCAAATTCAATGTCTCCATAAGTTGTGTTGAAAACCGGGAATTTATCCAACCGAAATATCACATGGGTGATGACATGGGTATCCTTGGCTTCCTGTTTAAAAATGCTGTCGCGGTATCCAAATTTGCAATCCGTTGCTGAAAAAGTAACCAGACCGCCATCTATGCGTCTCACTGCCTCCAACTGCTCAAATACATCTTTGATTTCGACGCCGTAGGCTCCGATATTTTGCATCGGAGAGGCACCAACGGTTCCCGGGATAAGCGAAAGATTCTCCACTCCTCCCAGTTGTTGCCTGATTGTATAAAGTACGAAATCATGCCAATCCTCTCCCGCACCCACTTTCACCCATGTATGCCTGTCGTCTTCACGTATTATTTCGATCCCTTTGATGGCTATTTTGATGACAAAGTAGGGAAGGTCTCTGGTAAGCAGGATATTACTTCCCCCTCCTAGTATAAAAACCGGGATATCTGCTTTCTGGGCCGTAAGGAGAGCCTCCCGTAATTGATCATCACCGCTGACTTCGGTAAAATAGGCAGCCTCCTGGTCCAAACCAAAGGTGTTATACTGCCGCAGTGATTTATTGGTTTCTATCCGCATGATATGCGAAATAAGAAAGAATTTTGACAAATAGAAAGATTGTCTGCCAATTCTTGCCGCATTCATGCTGGGTGCCTTACATTTACACTTCAATTAAAGGGCATGAAAGAAATAGTTATCAACGGGATACGTGTTAGGCCTGGCCAGTCGCTGAATATCGAAATACCCATTGCCCGGCTGCCAACCCATACTTTGATCGATTTGCCGGTATTTATCCGAAGGGCCAAAGAGGACGGCCCCTGTGTCTTGATCAGTGGGGGAGTACACGGCGATGAGATCAATGGGATCGTAACGGTAAAACGGATGCTGGAGGAAAATCTTTTCACCCCAATCAGGGGCACGCTGATCTATATTCCATTGGTAAATGTATATGGTTTCCTCAGCAATACCCGGACGTTTCCCGACGGCAGGGATCTCAACAGAAGCTTCCCCGGAAACAGCAAGGGTTCTCTTGCATCACAGATTGCCCATATCCTTACCCAGCAGATTATTCCCCAGATAGATTTCGGGGTGGATTTTCATACCGGGGGCCGCATGCTTACCAACTATCCCCAGATTCGTGTGGACTTCAAAGATACCAAGGGCTTGGAGTTGGCGTCCGCTTTCGGTGCTCCTTTTATCATCAACTCTCCCCATATCGACCGTTCATTTCGAAAGGAAGCGTTTAAATTCAACAAACATATTTTGGTCTATGAGGGAGGGGAGTCCATGCGCTTGGATAACCCTGCTATTGAAGAGGCCATCTCGGGTACCAAAAGGCTGCTTTACTACCTCGGTATGATCGGGGAGGGAGACCCACAACAGAAGGAAACCCTAAAATTGGAAGAAAGCTCCTGGCTGAGGGCACGGGTGTCGGGCATCTTTACCCCTACGGTCAACATTGGAGAATCGGTGCGCAAAGGGCAAATGCTTGCCAAAATATCCGACCCTTACGGACAGGTAAAGGTTCCCGTAAAAAGTTTGGCGGACGGCTATGTGGTGGGGTTAAATAACCTGCCCGTGATCAATGCCGGGGATGCGCTGTTTCATATAGGGAAGTTATAATGTTTTGAGGGGATGTTAAAAATTAATATTCATGGGTGGTCTTCTTTTGATGTTGATTCCGTCAGGGAATTGCAAATTCCATTTATAGCAAAGCGGGGTTTTGGGTGATGAGGGATCAAGTTCATCCATCACCCATCATTCATAACCCGTAACTCCCAATTTTAAATCAAAAAAAATACGCACAAATCTGCTAGATCAGCGTCATCCCGATTTTCGGGACAAGTACTGCGTTTCATCCGCTGCCAGGCGTAATTTGAAATTACGCTTTCAGATAATTGGAATTTTCAATTCCATGACGGAGTTGACTTAACCCACATTGCAGGAAGTCTCCGTGTTGACCCAGAACTTTTCTAGACTGACATAGGAACGTAAGTTTTTTGCAGCCACCATTACCATGGTGGAAAAAATCCTCATCCCCTTTTATCTGCTTATGAGGCACTGTAAACAGCAGGTTGAGGATCAAAGCCACCCATATCTGGATTTTGAACCCATTCTCACTGTCCGACAAAAAGTATTTCAGCTCGAAATTCTGCTTAATCTGTAAAGGGAGATCAAGACAGTAATGGAGGTAAACATACTTCGCTTTAAGACCCCCGCCACGGCACTGAAGGAGCTGACGCTTTCCCTGGCACCACACAATCTGGAAGATGAATCATATACGCAAGCATCAGGGATTTGCCTTTTTCCCCAAAAGAAGATTTCATTTCTAAATTCCATACGCATAATCAGGATGTTCTTATCGACAAAAAAGGCAGAGTATTCAACAAATGGTCAATCGGTCGTAGAAGAACTGTTCCTGTTGATAATGAAACAAATGCTCCAAAAACGCAAATAGAACAGAAAACATGGGAAAGTTACTAAGCTGGGCTCCTATCTGAAAAATAGATAAAATAGCTAAGTTGGCACCAGTATGAAAGGGTGAGGGAAGAGGCGGGGCTGTTACGGAGCGGAGATATTTTGGTGATCGCCATTTTTGATTCGTAGGTAAAGAGCAGGACACATTTTATCCGGATTTGCTTCGGGTTTGCCCCCAGACCTCTCTCCCGAACCGCAACGCTGATACGGGATCTTCGCTCTGATTACCACTATATTTCAATCATCAATATCCAAGAATATGCAACATCAAATAAATATCCACTTTAAATATCCGGATACCTTATCACTTCATGGGATCTCCGCTACAGAACGATTTCGTCCGTAGGTCATATTCCGATCTGTTATCACTACTCGGGATCTCCGCTAAGCTCCGATATCCATCCTTAATATCCCAAAATATCCAATAGCTATAAACATCCCCAATATCCTCCAATTGTAACAATTATCACTTCTTCTCCCGACAGATAGCCGCATTTTTGTAGGGAATTTGGTTCTTTGTAAAATAATTTGAAATGGGTGGCATGAATATAAAAAACTATATACCGATTCTCCGATGGTTGCCAACGTATGAAAAGCATCAAGTAAAGGGAGATCTTTCAGCCGGGTTAACGGTCGGAATCATGTTGATTCCCCAGGGGATGGCTTATGCGATGCTGGCAGGACTTGAGCCTATACATGGACTATACGCGGTCACCATTCCTTTGATTTTGTATGCTATTTTTGGGACATCAAGGCAGCTTGCGGTAGGACCTGTGGCCATGGTCTCCCTTCTGACCGCAGCCGGTATTGCCACGCTTTCACCACAATCTTCGGAGCAGTACCTACTCTATGCGGTGACCTTGGCGTTGCTCGTGGGTATTATCCAGTTTGGGATGGGAGTCCTTCGCCTGGGATTTGTGGTGAATTTCCTTTCCCATCCCGTTATCAATGGCTTTACATCGGCGGCGGCGATCATCATTGGCTTAAGTCAAATCAAGCACCTCTTTCGGATCGATCTGCCAAACAGCGAGCATATCCAGGAGATGGCCGCGGCACTATACCACAACTTGGGCAACATGCACGGGGTCACGGTTGGCATCGGAATAGTAGGTATTGTGATCATCAAATACGGCAAAAAAATCCATCGGGCTGTCCCCTCTTCCCTGTTGGCTGTAGTCGTGGGTATTTTATTGGTTTGGGGATTTGACCTGGTCAATCACGGAGTGAAAATCGTCGGTGACATACCAAGCGGACTTCCTGCCTTTTCATTGCCTTCCTTTGACTTGGAAGGATGGAAAGTTTTGTTTCCGATAGCACTGACCATCTCTTTGGTCGGCTTTACGGAGAGCTTTGCGGTAGCAAAATCCATACAGTCCAAACACAAAAATTACAAGCTCGTGGCAAACCAGGAATTAATTGCTTTGGGGATGGCCAATTTTGGAGCTGCTTTTTTCAGAGGATTCCCGGTGACGGGGGGCTTTGCCCGCACGGCAGTAAACAACCAGGCGGGAGCCAAGACCGGAATGGCCTCCCTGGTAAGTGCCTTTGTAATTGTGATGACATTGCTGTTTTTTACGGGTTGGTTTTATTATTTGCCCAGTGCCATCCTGGCGGCCGTTGTTTTGGTGGCTGTTTCGGGGTTGATAGACCTGAAAGAACCGCTTGTTTTATGGAAGAAAGATAAAGCCGATTTTGCCATGTTGATGGCCACTTTTGTCATTACACTGACCATGGGTATAGAGACTGGAATTATTTCAGGAATGGTACTATCCTTACTTGTGGTGATTTATAGGGCCTCCACACCACATATGGCACTGCTTGGCAGGGTTCCTGGCACCAATGTGTTTCGAAATATCCGCAGATTTGATAACCTGGAAGAAAAGCCGGGTGTACTTATGGTACGTATAGACGGTCCGATCTATTTTGCCAATGTCAAATACATTAAAGACACCCTGGATAGGTGGGTAAAAAAGAAAGGCGAACCGCTGCGGACCATTGTTTTTAATTTTGAAAGTATACCCAGCATAGATAGTACCGGTGCCCAGGAGTTCCAGGAATGGATAATGACGTGGAGGGCAGAAGAGATAGATGTTTGCATTACTTCGGCCAAAGGGCCTGTGAGGGATATTCTTTCCCGATGGAACCTGATCGACTGGGTGGGGGCCGACCACATGTTTATGGATGATCAGACCGCGTTGGCGTATATTGAGGAAAGGCTGGAGCTGGAGGATCAGGAAAAATTCAGGCACTATGCCACACAGGCTAATATAAAAAATACTGGTAAAACTGACGGTAATTAGGTAATTTTGGGTCAACTAATTTCCGTCAATTGAAACAAATCAAGCTTTCATCAAGCGATTCAGAAGCACGCATAAATGTCCTTGGGGCGGAACTGAGCAGCTTCAAATACAAAAAGCAGGAATATATCTGGCAGGCAAACCCTGCTCTTTGGGGGCGTCATGCCCCCATTCTTTTTCCCATTGTAGGAAAACTCCGCCATAACAGCTACACCTTTCAGGAAAAAACCTATACCATGGGGCAGCATGGCTTCGCCAGGGACCGGAAGTTTGTCGTTGTGGATTATAGTCATACTTCGGTACGTTTGTTGCTTCAGGCTGATGAATCCACCAAAGCAATTTACCCCTTTGATTTCGAATTGGAATTGACCTACAGCATGCAGCCAGGCGGCATACTGGTCAGTTACAAAGTAAGTAATACCCAGTCCACCAATCCGATATGGTTTGGCATAGGTGGTCATCCGGGTTTCAATATTCCCTTGGATGCCAGCGAAAGC